>JAKEHO010000024.1 GCA_022614965.1 Gammaproteobacteria bacterium | reverse complement strand
GGTGCCTTCCCCATCGTTTGAGCGCTGACCGGAGGCATAGGCTTGCAACTGTTTCTCGGTGTATTCCGCGTGCTGCCCTCGAAGCGCCGGAGAGCCAGGGCGTTTCAATTGGGATCATGCGAGTCGTCTTCTGGCTCGTTATCCGTTGCCACCTGCCCGCATCGTTCATTCATATCTGAAGCGCGCAGCGAACCCATGTCTGAGGAACCGGATGCGTTAGTCGTGCATGTTCGGATCTGAGGGGGACCTGGGTGGGTGATTATCCAGGTCTATCCGACCGGAAGCTCTGAGGTCGTGGGTCACCTCAACGCGAAACAAGGCCGCCGGGAGCGGTTGCGGCCCGGCCGGGCACGGGGATAGGAGACCACGATGATGGGTGGGATCTCCGTTTGCGCCTCGTCGGCGTTCCGCTCCGGTTTATTGAAAAGCCGCAATCGGTCCGCCGGGAGCTTTTCGCTCGAAGGCTCTACTGCGTATGTATCCAATTTGTGTAACTGCCACTTCGCCACCATTCCTCTTGTGATAGGTACCATTCGATTGTCTTTTTGATCCCGGTTTCAAACGCCACTTGAGGCCGAAAACCAAGCTGCGTAAAGATCTTCTTCGGGTTTACGGCATAGCGCCGGTCATGCCCTGGCCGGTCCTTGACAAAGCGTATCAGTGATTTGGCTCTCTTTGGCCTTCCGGCGGGAGATGCACGAAATGTCTCACGCAAGTGCGGCTCTCGCTCAAATGCTGCATCTAGGAGATCGCAAATCTTCAAAACGACATCAATATTCGTGTGTTCATTTTGACCACCAATATTGTATGTCTCGCCGGCACTCCCGCGCTCTAAGATATAGTCTATACCGCGACAGTGATCCTCGACATAGAGCCAATCCCTAACATTCAAGCCATCGCCGTATACGCATACGGGTCGCCCATGAAGTATGTTGACAATTGAAAGTGGAATGAGTTTTTCAGGAAAATGGAAAGGTCCATAGTTGTTCGAACAATTGCTTATGGAAACTTCGAGTCCATAGGTACGGTGATATGCGCGCACCAGGTGGTCGGACGCTGCTTTGCTTGCCGCATATGGAGAGCTTGGGTCGTAGGGTGTCATTTCTAAAAACGCTGGACTTTTCGGCGATAGGGACCCGTAAACCTCGTCGGTCGAGATGTGATGAAAGCGATGTTGGCGAGGAGAGTCTGCACTTTCGAGCCAGACTATGCGTGCAGCTTTGAGCAGCGTGTGGGTTCCGACAACGTTGGTTTCGATAAAGGCATCGGGCCCGAGGATAGAACGATCGACATGGGACTCAGCGGCGAAATGGACTATGCTGTCCAAGCATTCTTCCCTAAGGAGGTTCACTACCAGTTGCTCATCGCGAATGTCACCGTGCACGAATCGATAAGATGGGCTGCCATTGACAGCCTCAAGATTGGCGAGGTTGCCAGCATAGGTTAATGAGTCGAGAACGACCACCCTATCCATGGGATGCCACTTGGTCCAATAGTGCACAAAATTCGTACCGATAAATCCCGCACCACCCGTTACAAGTAGTCGTCTATTATTCATGATCTCTTAGCTCCTTTAGCATCGCGCGTAACGAAACGCGCCAATGTGGAGGTATAATCTCTAGCAGTTTGCACAGTGAGGATTTATCCAGAACGCTATACGCTGGGCGGCGTGCTGGCGTAGGGTATTCATCTGTCGCAATCGGTATGATGGGCACTGCGCTTTCTAGCAGGCCTATCTCCAGTGCTTCTTCTTGGATTGCAACTGCGAAATCGTACCAGCTAGCTGTACCGGAGTTAGTCCACTGTTGCAGACCCGCGATATCGGGCCTGTCAGCAAGGCGCCAGATTACCTCGGCGAGGGTTCGCGCCCATGTCGGTGTCCCAAATTGATCGGCAACGACTCTGATCTCGCCATGCTCTCGCATCAACCTCAGCATCGTCTTGACGAAATTGGCGCCATGACTTGAATAGACCCATGCCGTGCGCAAAACAACAGTTCCCTCCGTACGAAAACGAAGGACTTGTTGGTCTCCCGCGAGTTTGCTCGCCCCATAGACATTAAGTGGCTGTTCCGGATCGCCAGGTTTATAAGGTGTGGACTTGTTGCCATCGAACACAAAATCGGTGGACACGTGGATCAGCCTCGCGGCGTGCTCGCTAGCGGCCTCGGCCACATATGCAGCGCCATTCATATTGACGGCAAATGCAAGGTCCGATTCTTGCTCGGCCTTGTCGACCTTAGTATAGGCAGCCGTGTTGATAATCACTTTAGGATGCCAGGCAGTCACTGCAGCGCTGACGGACGCTCTACTACAGATGTCCACATCGCTCTTCGCTAAGCCGACCACTTGCCATAAGGTGGGAACACTGCGTTGCAGCTCCGAACCCAATTGACCTCCCGCGCCGAAAATCAATGCCCGCACGTGCAATACCCCCTTCTCGGAACTTCTTTAATGCACTGTCTTAAATGGACCTGGCCATCATAACCGTGCTTGGCACACGCACGCTGCGCCAACATCGCCCCTCGCTGATGAACTGGTTTCGCGAACAGCGTTGTCGAGAGCTTCAACACCAAACTGAAACTTACTCCCAGAAAAGCGTACGGCTTTAGCAGCTTCACAACGATAGAAATTTCTCTCTATCATACACTTGGTGCATTGCCAGAGCCGGAATCCGCCCATAAATTCTGCTGAAGAGCCAAAAAGCGATGTTTTCATAAGGCATAACACCGCTAAAAAAGCACTATTTTAAATATGCACTTGCCAAAGTGCTCGAACAATTACCGTAATCTTTGTGGTGAAAATGTCCGAACTGTCAACCACAATCGCCGTAGACACCGCAGCTTGCGCAGAAATCGCAGCTCCCCAGATACAAACGTTCTTTAAGTACCGCATTCATCGCACCGTTTCGCGGGCTTCGAATCATTTCTCTGGCTGCGGCTTTCGATCCCGAGCATTGACAACACAGTGCCCGTGACGTTGTTCGGGCGATGGGTCGTGAGGCCTTTCAGATTGGCCTCCCACGCTTCAATATAAATACAACTGCTCGAAGGCCTCATAAGGATAATCCGCCCGAATGTTAACCGTCTTCGAGATCGAAGTATCGACGTATGGTTGCACCGTCTGCACCATGTGATCTATAGCGCAAATTCGAGTGCAGTAACCCAGCATGCCGGAAGCCGCGTCAGTCCTCGCCGTGAATATGGCTGCACGACCGATTCGTGGTCTGTGTTGGTACCCGTGCCTTGCATTTTCCGATTAAACGCAGTAGGGATGGTCCTCGACCACATATTCATTTATACTGCCGTCCGGTTGCTTTTTCTTGCGTAATAGAGAAATCTTTCAGGCCATCGAACCCGAAGCAGACGTCTTTAGGAAAACGAAGCGCTGATGCGGGTTTTCGTACCGAAGGAGCCAACATGAAGCGCGTATTCGAGGAAGGGATCGATGGGTATGTGGCCGATACCCTGTTTCGGAAACGCGATCCCCGCTTTGCGGATGCCTCGCGGTAGAGCGGCATCGCCAGGAACGGCGCGAGGCGCGGATGAAAAATGGGGGTCTTCACCAACCACGATTTTCATTACGATCCCGAGCGGCAACTTTGTCTCTGTCCTGCGGGTAAAAAGCTTTATCGTAACGGGAGTAATGTGGTCATCAACGGCTATCAGGCGGTGAGATTCTGCGTCCCCCAAAGTGCCTGTCGTCCCTGCCATCTCAGGGATCAGTGTTTGAAGCATCCCCAACGTGGCGAAGTCTGGCAGGCCCACTTCTTCAGCGGCCAGGCGCCGAATCAGCCGGAGACCTTTACCAGTAAAATGAAACGCAAAATCGATTTAGCCCTGGGGCGTATCATTTACGGACGGCGGACTGCGACCGTCGAACCCGTATTCGCTAACATCACTCGGATGCTGTGGCTAAATCGCTTCACCCTGCGGGGCAAGCGTAAAGTGAACACCCAGTGGCTACTCTATTGTTTGGTCCATAACATCGGCAAGATCCACCGCTATGCACCGGGATAAGGCTAACAATGATCGGTGGCGGTGCGGTGACTATGCTGGCGCGAGATCGAATTCATCTGGCGTTTCGGGCGAATAGGATTCGACGCATACGTTGCCATTTATGCCTACACCTATTCGTAGCTACAAAGACGCCGTCGCATATACGGGTTTTCCGACAGCTTCGTTACCCCAGCAGCAGGTTCTAGCGTTGGCTTAATTCGGACAGCAGAACCAGGGTCTGATCTTGGAATCTCTCAAAAACCTGTCCAAATGCCCACAAAAATGAATACCCGCTAATTTAAATACGAGCTAATTCGGACAGCAGTGATTTAACTTATCTTTATAAATGGTATTTGTATGACTGACAAGCATAGCGAACGCTCCCTGACGCAGGCACGTGTTTTCATTACCGGCTGCGGTGGGATGCTGGGTAATTACACTTACCCTTTCGCTAAGCAGATCTGCCGTACCGTTTTAGCAACAGATAAGAACCTGACCGAGCCTTGGCTTGAGCACCTAGACGTGCGCGACTACGCTAAGCTGTCACAGATTTTTAAGGAAATAAAGCCAACTTTAGTATTACATTTGGCAGCCGAGACAGATTGTGAGGTATGCGAAGCCGATCCTTACCTATCGTGGGAGGTGAACGTTAGGGCCACACGTGAGATTGCGCTCCTCTGTCGTAACTATAGCGCCATAATGGTGTTCATAAGTACTGCGGCGGTATTTCCTGGTGAGCAAAAGGCGCCATTCACGGAAACCGATCGCCCAAGCCCAACAATGTCATATGGATTTCATAAGCTTGAGGCCGAGCATCACGTGCGGAGCATCTCTGATAAGCACTACATATTTCGCGCAGGCTGGATGATGGGGGCTGGGCCCAAAAAGGACAAGAAATACACTGCCAAGATATTGCGCCAAATCATCGAGGACCGTCCGGTGATCTACGCCGTAACCGACAAGCAAGGTATCCCAGGTTACACGAAAGATTTTGCCAGGAACATGTTGGCGATGGCCGAGACCGAGAATTATGGAACCTATCACATGGTGTGCAGTGGCGGTGTCGGAACGCGCTATGATGTAGCCAAGGAGATCCTTATGGTTTGCGGGCGCACCGATATTGAACTACGCGAAGTGGACTCGTCTTTCTTTGATAAAGAGTACTTCGCTCCGCGTCCGTCATCCGAGGCCATGGTCAATGTTAATCTGAATAAGATCGGTATGAACCTGCAGCGGCGCTGGCAGGACGTCCTGCGTGAATACATACCGGCGGAGTGGCCACACGCGATCGGTCAAGCGCAGTCAACTTGATGCAATACTTGAAGGCTGAGTGCGCCTGGATTCAGGAACATCTCACGGTAAATTTGTTCTCCCCTTATCTGCCTGAAGCGAAGCTGGCAGCGCAGGACTTTTTTGTCATTCTCAAGTAGTCGAAGACAAATCGGACGTTGAACACGAGTTCCCTCATCTTCTGGGCGACACTGGATACGCCGTTGGATTAGATCAGGCCAATAGCGAAGCGGCGTAGCCGGGTGATGTTTTCCGGGCCATGGCCAGCGCGGATCCGGCATCGGTCTTCATCATAATTCCAGTCGAGAATGT
>JAKEHO010000023.1 GCA_022614965.1 Gammaproteobacteria bacterium | reverse complement strand
GCTTCGACCTCGAGGGGAGCTATGTGTTGCGCCTGACCGGGGACGACGGCGAGCTTGCGACGAGCGACGATACGACCGTTACCGTTCAGCCCCCGATAGACGTCGCCACCTTCTACGTAACTAGTAGCAGTGGCGACACAGTGTCCGGGATCTCCTTTAAAGATGAGGACATTCTCGCTTATGACGTGCCGACTGGGGGTTGGTCGATGCATTTCGATGGCTCTGATGTGGGCCTAAGTGGTAACGTGGATGATTTTCATATCAATGCGGACGGCACCATTCTGCTCAGCATGACCAGCGCGGTCACGATCCCGATCACAGACGCGGCAGGCAATGCCGTCCCTACCCTGATCGATGACTTCGACATCGTGCGCTTCGTTCCAACTTCGCTCGGTGAAAACACAGCGGGCACCTTTGAGTGGTATTTGGATGGTTCGGACGTCGGCCTAGGGGGTACTAGCGAGGACATCGATGGAATCGGGTTTGCTCCCGACGGGCGTTTAGTTGTCAGCACAACGGGCTCGTTTAGTGTCCCCGACTCTACCGGCCTCGCTCCTGTTTCCGGCAAGGACGAAGACCTGATCGTCTTCAACGCTAGCTCTTTGGGTGAAGCAACGAGTGGTTTCTGGGCCTTGTATTTCGATGGCTCCGATGTGGATCTGGGCAGCAGCGGCGAGGATGTTAATGGTACCGAGATTGATGACAATGGTGACATTTACCTCACCACCAAAGGCCTTTTTTCGGTCCCCGGTGTGAGTGGTGACGGTAATGACATCTTCGTTTGTGGTGCCCCTCAGACAGGTGATACCACCACGTGTACCTACACACCATTGTGGGATGGTTCGGCCAGCGGATTGCCCGTCACCCACGTCGTCGATGGATTCGACCTTGCAAAAATGACGGGCGCTCCTTAGGAGCCTGGGAAACAAATCGTTGAGCACCAATATTGCGGTTTCTGCGACTGCCTGTAAGGCCAGATCCAGTCACGCGTTATCAGCGAGAGTTATTGCTAATGTGGTCGCTTGGTCAGAGAGTTTGATCTTGCTCTCTATCGGTGTCCTCACTTACACACTTTATCCGGGCTGGAGCACCGAGCGCTATCCAATGCACCTTTCAGCCATAGCAATAAATGGACTGGTCACGGCCGGAGTATTCTACTTGCGCGACTTATACAAGATGGATTCGATAATTCATCCCCAGAAACAATACTCAAAGATTGTTCTCTACTGCGCAACCATCTTTATGGTCTTAGTGAGCTGTGGTTTTGCGCTGAAGATTTCAAACCTGTTCTCGCGAATCTGGATCGTCTGTTGGTTTTTCTCCACCATATTCTCGATATGTCTCAGCCGGGCTCTCATACAGAGAGTCTTGCTGTCCTGGGTGCGCACGACACGGTTTACCCGGGATGTCGCTATCGTGGGTGCAGGCAAGCAGGGAGCGCAATTGGTTGAACTTATGAATAAACAGAAAGATTCATGGTTCCGGATTGTCGGTATATATGACGATCGCTCCATTAGGGTACCGCCGGAGCTCGGGGGGCACCCTTTATCCGGCAGCGTGGATGACCTTGTGGCAAATGCTCGGGCCAATCGGATTGACGATATCCTGGTGGCGTTGCCTTGGGGAGCCGAGCAACGTGTATTCAGTGTTCTGGAGAAGCTCCGGGTACTCCCTGTCGATGTCCGGTTAATCCCGAATCTTGTTGGCCTCAAATTGTCTGGCCATGACTACTCCTACTACTGCGGCATCCCGGCGTTGAATGTTTTCGACAAGCCGATATCACGTTGGGACTACGTACTAAAAACCGTCGAGGACAAGGTGCTAAGTGCTTTGATCCTTATCCTGATTCTGCCGGTGATGCTGATCATTGCGGTGCTTATCAAACTAGAGAGCCGCGGTCCCGTCTTTTTCCGCCAGAAGCGATACGGTTTTAACAATCAGCTGATCGAGGTATACAAATTTCGAACCATGTATGTCGACCAGCAAGATGATAATGCCCAGCGTCTCACCACGAAGGACGATCCGCGCGTGACGACGATAGGTCGATTTTTGCGTCGAACCAGCCTGGACGAGCTTCCGCAATTTTTCAATGTATTAAAGGGCGAGATGTCGATCGTTGGTCCAAGACCGCATGCGATTGAGGCGAAAGCGGGGGGATTGCTATACGAGAAGGTGGTAAATCAATACGTCCTCCGACACAAGGTAAAGCCTGGTATCACCGGGTGGGCCCAGGTAAATGGCTGGCGAGGAGAAACGGACACTGAGGAGAAGATCCGCAAGCGCGTGGAATACGACATCGCCTATATTAACAGTTGGTCGCTTGCGCGCGATTTGAAAATTATCGTGAAAACTATCCTAGTTGTTCTCGTGGCTAAGAACGCGTTTTGATGGGATAAAGCGTGAGGATACGGCGCTATAAAGACGACCACTCGTTGTAGAGATCGTGGTTCCGGCAAGTCACCTTTTTGCGAGTTCTATCTCGACGAGATAGCAGAATCTGTCCAGTACTGCAGATCAGGCTACAGCCGTACTCTGGTCTATCGATTCATGATAATGAGGAAAACATTTTCTAGCCGCTTCTCAGACAAGACCTCAACCAAGAAAGCTGCTTTAAACGCACTGGCCACAGCGTTGGACTATGTCGCTCGAATTACTGTCAGTTTTGTAATAAACCCTCTTCTTCTTACCGGCCTGGGAAATTTTGGGTATGGGGCGTGGCAGATCCTGGGGCGCTTGATCGGCTATATTTCCCCAGCAGGAGGGCGCCCGACTCAGGCGCTCAAATGGACCATCGCCAACCAACAGGCCTCGACAGACTACGAGGAAAAACGCCGCCAGGTGGGTAGCGCTATCACCGTCTGGTTCATGCTCCTCCCGCTGCTCTCGCTGCTCGGATCGGTGTTGGCCTGGTATGCACCCAACTTGTTGAACGCGCCCCTGGAAGTTTATCCAAGCATTCGTTGGACAGCAGCCTTGCTGGTTGCTAACCTGATTTTTACGGATCTGGCCCTCATCCCCCACTCGGTGCTACGGGGTGAAAACCTGGGCTATAAACGCATGGGTCTTTCGACTCTATTTGTATTTGTGGGTGGCGGGCTTACGGCGCTGGCTTTATTCCTTAAAGCCGGAATTATCGGCGTTGCGGCAGCTAATCTGGTCACGACAGCATTAACCGGGCTGTTGTTCCTGAAGGTTGTACGCTCCAATGTCATCTGGTTTGGAATCGCTAAGCCGATGTTCGGTAGAGTTCGTAAGTTTTTGGGGTTGAGCGGGTGGTTTTTGGCTTGGACTCTGGTAATGCAGGTGTTGCGAGCCGGTGATGTGGTTGTGTTGGGCATTCTCGATTCGGTTGAGCTGGTGACACGCTATTCGCTGACAAAATACATACCGGAGGCGATCATCGGCTTTGTGGCGATCCTTGTTTTCGGCATCACCCCTGGCCTAGGTGGCGTTATTGGCAGCAGGGATTTGAAGAAAGCAGTCCGTGTGCGTGGCGAAATCATGATTTTCACCTGGTTTATCGTAACCGTTGTTGGCGCGACGATGCTGCTATGGAACCACTCATTCGTTCAACTTTGGGTAGGTGGAGAATATTACGTGGGGGTGATTTCCAATTTATTAATTGTATTGATGGTTACCCAATTTGTTTTCATTCGAAATGATGCCAATATTATCGACCTCACCCTTGATCTGAAACAAAAAGTGCTCATTGGTGTATTGTCCGCAGGATTATCCGTGGGTATCTCGGGAGTCCTGGTAGGGGGATTCAAGATGGGGATAATCGGTTTGACCATCGGATTCATTGCCGGTCAATCAGTTCTCAGTATCGGCTACCCCGTGCTTGTTGGTCGTTTCCTTGGAGTTTCACTCTACTCGCAGCTTAAGGCAGTGTTTCGACCTGCTTTCATAACCATTCTATTTTTGGGATCAGTTACAGCGCTAGGAAATTTCGTGGTTGTAAAAACATGGCTTGATCTGGTGCTCTCAGCAGGGGTGATGGTGGGATTGCTGTCTTTGTTGGCGTTTTATGCTGGCTTGACAGGTGAACAGCGACAAAGTTTGCTGAGCCGTGTTCGAAAAGTATTACAACCAGGATGAGTTAACCGAGAAAACGAAGCAGGTGGCTATCATAGTGACAGGTCAACCGGACGTGAGAAACGTTCATAGGATGTGGACAGACACAATCGACCATTCGGTAGAGGGCCCATCATCTTGGTCAAGGCGTATCATGATGCTATGGTTGGTGGTTATGCTGACTTTATTGCCAGTGAAAATTTTTGAGTTACCGCACCACATCGAGCCGGTGGATTGTTGGATTTTAATGGGCCTGCCTGTTGTTTGGTTTTATTTTATCCTTGAGCGTCAGCGCATAAGTTTGCCTTACGCTGTTCCCATGTGGCTTATCTTGGTTGCCAGTCTTGTAAGCACCTTTGCTGCCCCTAAACCGTCTAACAGCTTTATTGTTATCTTAAAGGAGATCTATCTATTCGTTTGGTTTGTCACACTGGTAGCGATTCTTTCCCGATTAAGCGCCAGGGATTTTCGTCGCATAATGTTCGTCTGGAGTGGGGTGGTGATACTCCATGGTGCACTGATCATCGGTCAGTTCTTTTTGCCAGAGATATGGCAGATCACAACTCGTCTTGCTGGAGGGACGGTGGTTTATGACAATTTCCGCCCCGCCGGTTTGTTCGTGGATCCCGAAAAGGCTGGGAGTGCCAATAAAGCCTCTTTTTTTCAATTATTTGGTTATGTGCCGTTACTTCTGGCAAGTTATTCCAAGAAAGTAACTATTATTCTCGGGATATTTTTGTTTTCCAGTATGCTGGCTACGGGCTCGATGGGTGGCATTACAGCACTCGGTTTTGGCCTTATGAGTGCCGTAATTGCAATCACATTTTTTAGTAAACGATACTTAGTCCTTATCACAAAGATTTTTTTCCAGTTAGCTATTGCCATATCACTTCTCGGTGTAGCCTACTTTTTCGTTATAAGCCAAAATCAAGGCAATCAGGGCCGCCTCGAAAGCATCCTCAGTGGGCGAGCTGAAAGGTCATCGGAGGGGCGATTCAACCTGTGGGAAAGAGGAATAGACGAATTGCTAGACAGAGAAATGTCTTTATGGGGAATTGGCCCAGAGAATTTCAGGGTGGTGGACTGGCAAGGCAAGCAGTTACATAACGATTTGTTAGCTTTTTCAGTGGAACGCGGGTTACTGGGTGCGCTGAGTTTGGTGCTATTTGGCTTAACAGCAGTGAGCAGGGCGATCTATTTGCTGCGGATATATAACGGTTTCCCGGAACGCCCTCGTCTCGAAGTAGCCGTTTTCCTGGCAGCTATTGCAGCGGCCTTGTTCGAATCGCTCACCCATCAGGTATTCCATGCTCAACAACTGTGGTTAGTCTTAGCATTACAGGAAGCAATGCTTCTTAGGGTGATGACTTTCGAAAATAGGTTGCGGAGCCCCTGCCCCCCTTTCCCTCGTTCGATTGTCGGAGCGGGCATTGACGACGGTGATTCAGGAGGCGTGGATTGGAGGCATGAGCGCGCGGAAAGTGGACGATTTGGTGCAGGCCCCGGGTATCACATAATGGGCCGCCGGACCTCTTTTAAGGGCAGTAGCTAATGACCTCATCCATCACCCACACGTCGATCGGGGGGAGGCTCCCAAACTTCCTGCTCATTGGAGCCATGAAGGCAGGAACCACCAGCCTCTATCACTATCTCTGCTCTCATCCGCAGGTGTACATGCCGCCGTACAAAGCACCGGAATTCTTCGCCGAGGGGTCGAACTGGCGTCGGGGGCTCGACTGGTATCGGAGACAATTCGCCTCGGCAGGACCAGAGGCCGTGGCCATCGGGGAGGCCTCAAATGTCTACACCAAGTACCCACACTATCCCGGAGTCCCGCAGCGTATCGCCGCCCACATCCCCGAAGTCCGGCTCATCTATGTGGTACGGGATCCCATCGATCGGATCCGGTCCCATTACCAAACTAAGGTAGCCGAAGGAACGGAGCAGGCGCCCTTCGAGGAAGCCGTCTTCGAGAACCCCATCTACGCGGACTACAGTCGGTATGCATTACAGATCGAGCAGTACTTGGAGTATTTCTCGTGGAAACAGCTGCTCGTCATCACTGCGGAGGATCTCCGCAATGACCGGCAGGCCATTGTCCGCAGGGTGTACCAGCACCTTGGAGTCGATGCGGATTTCGTCCCAAGCGATCTCGATCGGGAGTTTTATAAGACGCAAGAGCGTGCGGCCCGTTCGCCGATCCCGCGATGGCTTCGCAAGGGTCTGAAGAAATACTTCCCGGCGAGCAAGCGCGCCAAGGAGTTGGAGAACAACGTCTTGCGTATGCTCAACCGGCTTCGGCGAGGAACCGAGCAAAACCCCAAGCCTTCGAGGTCATTCACGATCCCCGAGGCAGCGCGAGAAAGATTGGTGTACCTGCTTGAGGACGATGTCCGGCGCCTTCGGCGCTATATCGGACCGGACTTCCACGCTTGGGGGATCGGTGGATGAAACTCTCCGGCGAGGGATCGCCGATAGTGTCAATAAGTTGTTATAGCGGTGCTGGTTATTTGCGCACTGCCCCGGGATCGAGATCGGATACGTATTTCTACTTCTCGAACCCGCCGGTAAATAAACAAGGCGGAGCATTTTTAATATGAACAAAGAAATTTTTTGTACCCTAGGACCGTCGTCTTTGAACGATAGGGTCATTACGCGTCTTGAAGAAATCGGGATAAATTTATTCCGATTGAATCTGTCTCATACCAAACTGAAAGATTTAGCTAACACTATCCAATATATCCAAACTATCTCGTCTGTGCCTATATGTCTGGACACAGAAGGAGCTCAAATAAGAACTGGAAACTTACTTCAGGAAAAAATCTACGTCAGAGAAAATAGCGTTGTTCGCATCCATCGCCTACCCGTTCCTGGGGACTCGAACAACTTCAATTTATACCCAGACTATATTATTGATAAATTAGAAGTTGGAGATTTTATAAGTGTCGATAGTTCTGTTCTAGTGAAAGTGATCGATATAGAAGCGACTTGCGTGGTTACGCAGATCCTGTGTGGCGGAGAGATTGGCCAAAACAAAGCAGTAACAGTCGAGCGGGATATTTTGATGCCTGCCTTGACCGAGAAGGACATTAAAGCGCTGGCTATCGGCAGAGACATGGATATTCGCCAAGTGGCGCTTTCATTTGCTAACCGCGCCTCGGATGTTGATGAAATCCGCGAGGCTTTCCGCAAAGACGCCTTCGTATTTTCAAAAATTGAATGTCGTAATGCCTTACAGAACTTGGCTGAAATCGCTTCGAAATCCTATGCCTTGTTAATCGACCGTGGTGATCTATCCCGTCAAGTACCTATCGAGCAGATTCCTGCGGTACAAAAACACATCGTTCTAGAAGGAAAAAAAGCGGGGATAAAGGTTTATGTGGCGACCAATCTTATGGAGTCTATGGTCACGCAACCAACTCCTACTCGGGCAGAGGCTAATGACGTCTTTAATACTTTAGCCGATGGAGCTGATGGCCTGGTTTTGGCGGCCGAAACCGCCATTGGCCATTATCCGGTTAAGTGCGCTACGGTGGTGGCAAAAATAATTCACGAGTTTGAAAATAGCCACAAAAGAAACGGTAATGATTATCCAGCGACTTCTATCTCTCTACTTAATGACCCGCATGGCAGCAGCCTGATCAATCGAAAAGCTGAAGTTACTGCAATACATGACCTTAGGAAGCTAAGATCTTTAACTATTACGGAAACAGAACTTATCGATTGCGAGCTAATAGCCAACGGCACTTACTCGCCGTTGACTGGTTTTATGGGGCGGGATGCTTTGGAAAGCGTTCTTAATACCCATCGGCTACCCAATGGGTTGGCTTGGCCTATTCCTATTCTTTTGCAAATAGATAGAGAGGCTGCTAAGCAAATAGGCGAGGGGGAATGCCTTACTTTAAAAAGCGCAACTGGACAACTCGCCGCCATTTTAGAGGTTCGTGAAATCTACTCTTTCGACTTACAAGAAATGATTAGAAGATGGTTTGGCGCCACTTCCGGATCTCATCCAGGCATGGCCAAGTTGAAGGCTGGAGGCAACGTATTTATTGGTGGCGAAGTCACCCTCGTTCAGAGTGTGAGTAATTCTTTTGCGCCATATAAACTTACACCGGCAGAGGCTCGCTTTATTTTCAACAAAAAGGGCTGGAGCAAAGTTGTTGGCTTTCGCGCTTGCACAGTCCCCGATTGCGCACACCAATTCGTTCAGCTGGATGCGCTTGAAACCACTCACGCAGATGGGCTTTTCATCAGCATTATGATGGGCCCCAGAACTGTTGGTGACTTCCTGCCAGGTCCTATCCTACAGAGCTATCAGCTAATGTTGGATTTTGGTTTGTATCCTATCGGTAAGGCTGTATTAGGTTGTTCGTCTGACTACCCAAGATATGGGCCTAGGGAGGCAGTTTTTGCGGCCATTTGTTCCAAGAATATGGGTTGTGATTGTCACATTGTCGATTGCGATTACACAGGGTTTGGACATTTCTATAAGGACTACGATCTTCGTAAACTGTTTGACGAGCTCGGTGACATTGGCATTAAGCCACTATTTTACGATGCTGTAGGGCATGGTCCACAAAAGCAGAAATATAGCAGTCTGGAATCGACACAGGCCCTACGCCTCAATAATGTTGAACTTCTAGAGGCAATACGGCAAAAAAGAGAATTACCCGAATGGTGTTATATCCCCGAGGTTCTGCAATATATGCTGCGGGTAGAACTTGTAGAAGGCAAAAAAATGTTGTGTGAATAAAAAAGAGCGTGAGGGGGTGTACGGCTTGACCTTTACCAACACGACTGAACGACCCTCGACTTTAAGTCGAGGGGTTCAAATCGCAGATGAACGGCCGTAGCCAAACGTACGCACGCGCCTTTCTCGGGCGATTGTCGACTCGAAGTCGACTGAATGGCAAACCGAGAAGAGAAATCTTGGCGCGTGCTCGCTACGCTCGCACATCGCCGACTTTTCTTCGCCTGAAGGCGAGGGATTTCAACCATCCCGGAGGCGGACATTAAATTAACCGAGTTCGAGCTGGCCAGGTTCTTTTTTGCGATCATCCTGTTGCTGGTTCTTGCGCATATCCTTGGGTATGCCTTCAAAAAGCTGAAGCTTCCGAGAGTCATTGGCGAGATCTCGGGCGGTCTTCTGCTTGGCCCCACAGTTTTGGGATCCTTTTCTCCCGAGCTTTACACCTGGTTATTCAATGCCTTTGAGTTCGAGGGAAAATTGATTGCCATGATTTCCTGGTTCGGTTTGGTGCTGCTGATGTTTGTTGCCGGCTTTGAGATTCAGGCGTCGTTGGATCGGGATGATAAGAAAACGATAGTTGCGCTTCTGTTCGGCTCTACCCTTCCTTTTTTTGCGGGATGGATTGCCCCGGTGTTTTATGATTTCTCTCCGTACCTGGGTGAAAAACAGAACATGCTTGCCTTGACCATAGTCATCGGCATTGCGGTTGCCGTAACCTCAATTCCGGTGATCGCGAAAATCTTCGTGGATTTGAATATCATGAACACGCGTTTTGCCAAGATTGTCTTAGCGACTGCGACCATTCACGATGTCCTGTTGTGGGTGGCATTGGCGATTGCCACCGGACTGGCGAGCGCCGAGCACGTCTCCACTTCAACGATCGCCTCTCATATTACGGTGAGTTTTGCCTTTATCGGCGTGGCCGTCACGCTCATGCCCAAAGCGATGTCATTTTTGCATGGCTTGCGATATAACCTACTGCTCAAGTCTTCGAGCTCCGGATATGTTTTATCCGTGTGCTTTTTGTTTTCGGGCGTTGCCAGCATTTTGGGCGTTAATGTGGTTTTTGGGGCGTTTCTCGCCGGAGTCGTACTGGGCATTATGCCGAACGCAACATTTGCCGAAGAGAAAGCCCACATCAAAGAGATCGCCATGGCGTTTTTTGTACCTTTGTATTTTGCCGTCGTCGGATTAAGGCTGGACTTAATTCATCACTTCGATATGCAATTCTTTTTGTTCTTTTTACTATTCACGTCCGCGTTCGGAATGGTAGGCACGCTCATAGCGGCGAGAATGATAAAAAAAGATTGGCTATCAAGCGTCAACTTTGCTGTGGCCATGATTACTAGAGGGGGGCCGGGGATTGTGCTGGCAACCATTGCCTTCGATTTCGGCATCATCAACGAGACGTTTTTCGTGACATTGGTTCTGATTGCCATACTGACGTCCCTACTTGCCGGAGTCTGGTTCAGGTTTCTGTTATCAAATAACTATGAGCTGTTGAAAACATGACGGGCATAGGTGTAACGATGCAACTTGCAACTGAGCTCAGAAAAAAACTCATGGCACAGCCCATAGGCGCAGCGCTGAGGCCGCGAATCTTGATGTTCAGCCTCATCGATAACTTCAACGGAGACTTGGTGTTGGGTCTGCAGTAGGCGACAAAATCGTCTCCAAAGGAATGCATGTGTTGGAAGCATCCATTCAGGCACAGACTGTCGAAGTGGCAGTTATTCGCGTTGCGGCTAAAGACCGCCGGCTATGTGTTTTTCGGTATGATGGTAGCGGCGATCCTGATGACATGCGTTTGCGATAGATCCCCAGAAAGAAATGTAGAGTTAGAAAGCAAGGGTGGTGTCGCGCAGACGCGCGAAACGGCAGAGAACGCTCCCAGGATTGCGGAAGAGACTAGGGGTGAGCTATGTCCCACAAAAGCGCCGCCTGGCTACTATGTGGCCCGCGACGGCATCGATGCGGGCAATCGCGGCACAAGTGAAGCGCCTTGGCGCACCCTTAGTTATGCACTCGGGCATCTTCAAGCAGGAGACACGTTATACGTGCGAGGCGGTACATACTACGAACGCGACTTGGCCATCCACCTTTCTGGGACTGCCGGCAAACCGATCGTGATTCAGGGCTACCCCTGTGAGAATGCAGTGGTCGACGGCGGGTTCCCCGCCTTTCGCGACATCGGTAATGAAGACTGGGAACTCTTCGACCCTGCGCTCGACGAGTGGCGCTCGAAGGCCGCGGTTGACGTGCGCGATAAAAGCGAACGCGTGTTCGGTTTTATCCTGGACATATCTAACTATCCAAACAAGCGTGTTCGGCTGGTGCCCTATGCCGACCCACAGAACCTTCTGACAATCAATGAGGTGCATGCCGAGGACGAACACGATGCCGCGCCGATCTATATTGGGCCGGGTGCATGGCGCGACCCGGAGAGTGGCCACATCCACATTCGTCTCGTCAACAGCCTCATGCCGATCCCCCCAACGCGCGACCCCCGCAAGCTCTCGCTGCATCTTTCCACAGCATCGTCAGTGCTCGAGATATCGGGCTCGGCTTACCTCACCGTACGCAATCTGACGTTGCAAAATGCCCGCCACGCCATTCGCCTTGAGCGCGTGAATCACCACCTCATATTCGATGGGATCACAACCTGGGCACTGTCGGGGATTTTTGTGCCCATGGATAAGAACGATTCCGCCAGTTCGTTTGTCACCGTATCGCGGTCGCGTCTTTATAACGATCATCCTCGCTGGATTTATTGGAGTGATGTGAAGCGTCCTCCTGAGGAGGGCGGCTTGCTTGAAACCGGTGCCATCAGTCTGCGATCTGGCAGCCATAATTGGGATATCGCTTGGAACCACTTCCGCGGAGGATTCGATGGGCCGTCTCAAAGGCGCGACACAGGTAATATAAGGTATCACCATAATCTGGTGGAGGCATATGCCGACGATGCTTTCGAGCTCGAAGGTGCTTGTAGTGATGTACAGGTGTATGAGAATTATATTCGTCACACGCATACGGGAGTTGCGATAAGCCCGTGTACCGTCGGTCCGGTCTATGTCTATCGAAATGTGATCGCGAACCTCGATGAGTTCCGTTTCCGGCGGCCTCACATCAAGCTCTACGATTCCACGCGCACGAAGCAGATTGGGCACCCGTTCAAGTTCGCGGAGTACTCGGGAACCGGTGAACGCCGTAACATAGCAGCAATTTATCAGAATACCATTGTGTTCTTGGGCCGTGAAGGAGAAGGGGCGCGCGGTGTTGCCTGGGTCAACCACCAGATTCCAGAGGGCCACATCACCTTCAACAACATTGGGTACGTCGTCAATGGAGTGGTCGCTGGCGACTATGGCGACACCAATCTCGGTCAGCAGATCGACGGCAACTTATACTTCAAAGCAAACACTACCGACGGCGCGAATTTACTCGACAACATTGCTGGCTCACACTTCTCGTCGCTTGCGTCCCTTCATGCGTCTGCGACGTTTCAGGCGAGCAAGGCGAGCTATCCCCCCGGATGGGACGCGAACGGCATCGAGGGCGATCCACTATTTTCCGGTTTCACATCGGCGTGGGACACCAGTTCAACCTTCTGGAAGAGCATAGAGCCATTTATGGATTGGTCCGTGGACGCGTTTTTTTTGCAGCCTGAGAGCCGGGCTCGTGGTAGAGGAATCCAGCTTCCTAAAACACTGCCCGATACGCGCCGGCCCCCCCTCGGTGTACGCCCCGACATCGGAGCTATCCCTTTTGGAGAGGCGTTTTCCGTCGGCCCAGACGCTGGGCCTCAGAATCGCGCGGGCGGCGCTGCCCTTACTGCTCGAAATGGGATTCGTGCGTTTCTTACCGCAAAAGATTAAGTTCTCTCGCGATCCAATACAGACAAATATTGATTCGAGAAATGCAAATTGAATTAATTGGTTGCACCAGCGCCGGGAAAACCACGTTAGCTAGAAAAATGCTTCGAGCCGGCCAAGCGCTGGGGATTGATGTTCAGCTAAGTGACGATTTTATATTGGAATGTGTTCGGTTGAATTGGATCAAAAATGATTTTCTGCGCAGGCGCGTGATAGAACTGTGGGCTTTGCTTACCTGCCTAACGTTTTGGGGAAAATATTCGGATCTCTATGGTGTTATATTCCGCACCTGTTTTAAGGTACGGGGCTCTTGGTTTTATAAGATTAAATTGGCCAGAGTCGCGCTAAAAAAAATCGGGATCTTTCAAATCGTTCGCAGCCGGAGTTCCGAGCAGCAGGTAATAGTGCTGGACAATGAGGGCGTACTGCAAGCCACCCATACTCTTTTCGTCCACATTGGCAGCATAAACGGCGCCAGCAATCTATCTGCTTTCCTCAGGTTGGCACCGTTGCCCGAGGTTATTGCGTACTTGCGGCAGTCAGAACCGGTTTTGATCGAAAGAACCTGCAAGCGTGGACACAATCGGATCCCAGAAGGCGCGGATTCGGAGGATGTTGCGGTTTTCATTAGACGTACGGTAGCGATATTCGAAGAACTCGCCCGGCATCCAAGACTTGCCGACCGCTTATTGGTGTTGGACCCGGAACGGAGCCCCCTTTTGACTGGCGATCATTTCAACAATCGGCAGTTAGCCAAGGCAGCCAAACTCATTCGTGAAGCAATGATAGTCGCCACACCCGCAGACAATGAGCTTGAGCTTAATGCGTAATGTCAACAAGCCATTAGAACGGCGCCGGAGGAGCAAAAGGAAGGAGCAACAGTGATCTCGAGCCTAGCCTTGCAACTGATCGATGTACTGAATCGCAACGACATCGAATACTGTCATTGGAAAAGCAACCTATCCTTAGCCGACGCCCTATCGGGAGAGCAAGACCTTGATCTTTTAGCGGACCGCAAGGCTCTGTCTGAAGTCCTGGAAATTCTTTCCGATCTTGGATTTAAAGCCGCGATGGTTAAACCGGGCTCGAATGTGCCAGGCATATTTCATTACTACGGCCTTGATCCAGAAAGCGGTAAAACCATTCACGTCCATCTTTTCAGCAGTGTGCTTACTGGAGAAAGCTTTGTCAAAAGCCATTTCTTGCCATTTGAAAGAATGTTGCTTGAAAACCGGTCCCGAATTGGTGAGGTGAGCGTTCCGTCTCGCTCAGCCGAGTTGCTTTTGTTTGTCCTTAGGGCTTTTATCAAGTATGGCTCATTATTAGATCTGATCCGTATAGCCGGAAAGCCGGAAGAGCTTAGGATGGAATTGCATTGGCTACAGGAAAGAAGCGATATCGCTGAGGCGGTGAGGCTGCTAAAAAAATATTGTCCCGTCATCGACGAGCCGTTATTTGTCAAATGTATCCGTGCCCTTGATGGAGAGAGTTCCTTGGCCAAGCGGGTGATGTTGGCGCTTGTGATCCGGCGGCGCCTTCGCGTTTACGCCAAATATACCTCTCTCAGACGGGTTCTCGCCTACGTACCGGTGTTATGGGCTCGCGCCCGCCGGCGTTTCACCAGCAACCGAAAGAATAAGACGTTGTATTCGGGCGGTGCGATTATTGCCATTGTCGGTGCCGATGCCACGGGTAAATCCACGCTTGTTTCTGAGACGAGTCGTTGGCTGGGGAGTTTTCTTGCTGCCAGATCGGCACACGTTGGCAAACCGTCCTCCTCGTGGCTAACCTGGCCTATCAACAAAGCCTTATCTTTGGTGCGTCGTATAATGCCACAACTGCGTTACAGTCGGCTTGAAGTCCAGAGCCGATCGACCGATCCTGGGACATACGAGAAGGCGAACGATAAGACGTCTTCCCTCCCATACGCCATCCGGGCAGTGACGCTGGCATGGGATCGCTATCAGCTGTTGATCAAGGTTAGGCGTGCCGCGGCGAACTGCGAAATCGTCGTTTGTGATCGCTATCCGACGGAAACCATAGGGGCTATGGACAGCCCGCGTTTAGAGGAACACCCAGACCAAGCTGGGATCAAAGCATTGTTTTACAACTGGCTAGCTCGTCTGGAGCACCGGCTATACCACCGCATGCCCCCGCCGGATGTCGTACTGAGACTCAGGGTTTCGCTTGAGACCGCGAAACAACGTAATCATGCGCGCGCAGGTGCGGAGGCAAACGATTATCTCGAAACGCGCCATCGGCAGATTTGCGAATGGCACAAACAGGGGACCAAGTATTTCTACGACATCGACACGGAGCGGTCTCTCGAAGAGACTGTTCTGTCTGTCAAACAGGCAATCTGGAAATCGCTGTGATGGTTTTGTTGTGAGCTTTTAGATGTAATCAACGCGGGCGTGCACCGCCCTCTACGAACCAACCACAGCCGCGTCGTCAACCCCGAGTATCGAAGGGCGAGAACGGCACCGATACCCTGAACGGCAATAACGGCGCCGATATCGTCAATGGCGGCGGTGGTAACGACACCTGCAACGGCGGCAGTGGCGCCGATACCAGGGCAACACGCCGCTACTGCGCCACGACGTACGTGACCATCATCTTAGGACGGGTGGATGGGGTGGTCGCGTTCCTGGACCGGAAGGTCAGCCCATTCGGGTTAGTCGGGTTGGCCACGATAATCCCGTTGTTGGCCGACGCGCTGTTCACCCACGACTGGACGAGGTCCACCCCACTGCTGTTGAGCGACAGAGTGTGCGATCCGACGGCCGGGGCGGCGACCGTCCCCACTACCGCCGTACCGCGATCCAGCGACCCTTTGGCGCCCGGAACCTGCCATGAAGCCCCCGTAGCGTAAACGTTCCACGTCGCCTGGGTCTCTACCCAGGGGCGCTTGATCTCGTAGAGCTCATAGGTGTTCACGCTGGTGTCGGTCATTTCGAGCGTGATGGTCACGGACTGCACCAGGCTGCCCGCCGGGATCGACGACAGGTCCCACTTGAGGAGCCCGTAGCGGTTCTCCTCATCGCTATCCTCTCCGTCAACCCTGACGGTGCTGGAAGTGCCGTAGTTACTCTTGGCGCTGCTTTCGGAAAGCCGCGTATCCGTTGTGCCAACGTACCCAGAGGTGGGCGACACGCCGTCCTGGAAGGACACGGTGAACGCGCTGTCGTTGTCCGTGATCGTCACCGTGGCCGTGCCGGGCACGCCCACGACATAGAACACATCGGGGGCGAGCGTGAGCGCGACCTCTTCGTCATCAACAACGAGATCGTCGATCGGTTGGATGGTCACGGTCGCCGAGGCCGCCCCCACCGGGATCGTCACCGAGGTGTCGATGCTCTCGTAGTCGACTCCCTCGGTGGCGTTTCCGCCGATGGAATAGGTCACTGTCAGTGGGGCGCTCGTGTCGCCGGTGCGGGAGATGGTGAAGACGCCTGGATCCGGTCCGGCCTCAAAGGCGCTGGGGTCGGTCGCCACGATCGTCGCCGTGGGGAGGTTCAGAGCGTCAGCGGCGAGCGTGAGGGTCGCGCCGGAGGGGTTCCCGACCGTATACTCCGTATCGCTGGTCACTGTGAGAACCACCGTTTCGTTCCCTTCCGCCTCGGCGTCATTCACGGGTATGACGACGACATTTGCCGAAGACGCCCCGGCGGGGATCGTCACCGATTCGAGCAGCAGGGCGTAGTCTGTCCCGTTGACCGCCGTGCCGCCGAGCGCGTAGAGGACCGTGAGTTCGGCGCTCGTATCGCCGGTACGGGAGACCGCAAAGACACCAGGATCTGCGCCCAGCTCCGCCGCCGAGGTATCCGAGGCCGCGACGGTCACTGTCGGGAGGACGGGGCCGCCGAGGGTCTCCTTCGCGCCGAGGTCGGGCGCCGCGTCGTTGTACGACGGAGCGTTGACCGTTTTTCCGTTCCAGAGCACAGACGCCGCTCCGGCGTCGATGCAGAGGCTGTCCGGCTGGAGGTTGTAGTTCTCGTCGAATAGCGGATTCTGGAAGATCGTCGTCGCGGTGTCGACGTTCGAAGTGGTGTAGTTCGTGCCGTTGTTCCAGAAGTCGTTGTAGCTCGCCAGCGAAGACGCGGAGGCTCGTTTCAGGCCGATCTGCATAGAGTCGATGATGTTGTTCATGACGAGCATGTTGTCGCTGCTGGTGATCCCGTAAGCGTTTCCGGAAAAGGTGTTGTTGACCACCTGCACTTCCTCGACCATGGGGGCACCGGCGAAGTTCTCGGTGGTGTTCCCGTCGGCCATACAGCCGAGGCCTACCTTTGCGTTGTTGACGATGACGTTTCGCTCGATGCGAAAGATGCGGTTCGATAGCCCTGAGTAGTCGATCAGCTGGATCCCATCTGCTTTGTTTCCGGAGATGTAGTTGTTGCGGATGACGATGTTAACCATCGGTCCGGTGTAAGGGTGCACGCGGATCTCGATCCCGTCATCCTTCGAGTTGAGGATCGTGTTGTTCTCGAGCGTGACGTCGAACTCGGCATGATCCACGTCGATGCCGTCGTCGCTGGCGCCGTCGAAATAGTTTCCGCGGGCCACCCCGCCGGCGGTCTCGAAGCTGACGGCGTCGCCGGTGTCGATGAACCGGTTGTCCACGATGTTCATGCGCGGCGCGTAGTTCACCAGCCCATAGCCGCCGGTCTGAAACGAGATCCCTTGGACGGTCGTGTCCACCGCGGTGGCATCGATCTCGATCATAGGATCGCCGCCGGTAACGATGGTTTGAGTCACGTCGTTGGCGTCTCCCGTGTTGATGTACTCCGACGCAAGCGTGATGGTCTTCTCAGAGATGACCAAATCGCCGGCGTAGGTCCCTCGCGAAACCAAGACCGTGTCCCCAGTGGCCGCGGCGTCGATGGCGGCCTGGATCGTGGCGTAGTTCTGGGGCACCCGAACCACAGCCGCCTGTCCTTCCGCGACGCCCATGCCCAAAGAAAACACAACGATTGCGACTTGCGACAACCTTGGGGTATGTTCCATGACTCTCCTCCTCGTCATCTGGCCAGGAAAGGATGGGTCCCGGCCACTTGCACGTGCTAACCGGTCACCAATGCATCCGACTGCAGAAGTTCGGAACATCTTGACGCAAAGGGATTGCACAAGTCATCCAAGATCCGCTGGACTCGTTGATGCCCTGTGCGCGAATAGTATCAGGCGTGATGGGCGTGATCTTTACGCCAGGGACTGTCGGGGGAGTAGACATCCCCGGCGCGATCATACAGCATTTTAGCATTTAGGAACGACATTAACCCCTCCCGCCCCCGCGCGTTTTTCAGCGAAGGCAAGATCTTAAATTTGCCTGGCATCTACCACATCCCTTTTTCCCTATGGTCCAACTTCCACGGACCATGAAAGCTTAACGAACCTGTGAACGAACCTATGGAGCTTAATCAATTTGTAACGAATGCTAGGTAGGTAAACATTGTATTTGGTGGATAGGGATGCCCCATTGAGCCATTAGTTACGCTGCAACTACCGAGAACCACCACCCTATTTCAGGTTCTTGCCACGGGCGGTGAGCGGGCGATAGCGTTTGCACAGGCGCACTTGGGCCTTCCAGCTGATGTTCTGGATGGCCTTGGGTAGGCCTTCCAAACGGAGTTGGCGGCTGACCTTTGGCGGGGTACCGATCATCGCCCGGCGGGATGGGTGTGGCCCGCCTTGGTGATCCCGCCTTGGGCGCTCGCCGCTTGCGTATTCGCTCGGGGTGAGGCCGAGGTAGCTCATCAGTTGCCTGGGATTGTACGAAGCGGGTGAGATCCCAGAGCTCGGCGATCACGCTCCCCGCGCATCGCCTGAATGGCCTCGACCACGGGATAGAGCCCCAGTCTTTGGGCTGGGTTTCGAGCTTGGCGTGAAGGCGCTCGAGCCGTTGGTGGTGATCGGTGACCGCGCGCACGTACTCCTCGAAGACGATTCTCATGGGCGGGTGTAGAGCAGACGACCTCGGCAACCCAACGCAGGTGCGCCGGAGCCCAGTGCGCCTTTCCCTCTGAGCCTCTCTCCTGGCGAAGCAGAAAGGCCCTGAGCCGGTACTTCACGGCTTTGAGATCTTGGATCGCATCTTCGCGGGCACGCGCCCGATCGCGGATGGCCTCATCCTCGACCTCAGGCACATAGACCGGGGTGAGATCTCCCGAGCGCATCAGCGCGCGAGTGCCGTGGCATCGCGCCAGTCGGTCCTTTCGTCTGCGCTCAGGACAGGCTTGACCCGATCTCATAATGTCAAAATAGGGGTATCCCTACCGACCGAATACAACGTTGACCTACCCACTATCCGTTAAGAACTGATTTAAGTTTGGGTCGCGGGCCTCTATCACTATCTCTGGGGGGGCTCATAGCGCGAATTTAAATTTAAACGGAGGGGAAAACTAAACAACCACCAGCTAAAAGCTGGTGGGTTAAGCATAAGGACTGAAAGTCCGGATACGGGTCGAAGACCCGTTTAGGATTCGGTTTTAAAGTTG
>JAKEHO010000119.1 GCA_022614965.1 Gammaproteobacteria bacterium | reverse complement strand
CTTGAGCTGTTGCAGATATTCGCCATCCAACGGGTCATCACTGCCGAGGGATAATGACACGCCGTGCATAACCATCGGGTAATCAGCTCGGATGCGATCGAGGTAATATATTGGTTTGCCTCCCGGGACCATGTAATTTTCCGAGAGGACTTCAAACCAATCGACAGCAGGCCGGTCTCTCAGTACGGGCTCGTAATGTTCCGTGCGCAGTCCGAGGCCGAAACCGAGATAGGGCCGTTGAGGAATATTTGACGGTTCCGCCATAGTCGGTGAACTCAAGATGGGAAACAGAAAAAGGCCAAGCGCAACCTCATCCATCGGCTGCGCCTGGCCTTAATACTACTGCCGCAACACGTTACTTGCCAACGTTGCCACCGAGTTTTTCGCACTCTTCCTTGCTGGGGGCTGAGACAACGCCATGTCCTTTGCAGCTGTTTTGGCCCTTACACGCGTTAGTCGCCGTCTTGCACTCGCTCTTTCCCTTGCAGGCGTTGACGCCGTAGCAATGAACCGCGCCATTTTCGGCGGCCATGGCTTGGGACAACGGGGCCAAAGCGAAAAAGCCGGCGGCAGCCGCAGCGATGGCGAAACCGGTCAGCGTTTTTGTCGTACTCATGCCTAACTCTCCTTATGTGACTAGTTAATGAATGGCTATTGGTATTAATTGGCCGGCTTGATTCGCACGCGGGCAACAAGCACGCGGGCAACAAGCCTGCCACCCCTTAGACAGCCGTTGAAGCAAAATGCTGCAATTATTTTGAGGGGGAAACTTCCCCTGCCAAGCCCCGTATGTCGTCCTAAAGAGTGAATTGGCAAGCGCGTCCACTCGCCCCGCGGCGGGGTCTGCGGGCGCAAACTCTATGGCTCGCTTGGGTTGAGCGTTGTGGAGCCGCGTCAAGATTCGAATTGACATCGAAGGTAAACAAGTGTATATACACATATGTAACTGGGCAGGCCTCCGAAACGATCTTCGCAGGAGGCCTTTTTAAGGCAATATAAGTGTATATACACCTTCTAGCTCATGGGGTGACGAAGATGGCAGTCAAGAGGCAACAAGCGGATCAATGGGAAACCCAAGGTGACATCGTCGAGCTTGGCGATCACCTGAGTTTAGAAGATAGCCCCCTGCTCGATGAACTTGAGGCATGGACCCTAGAAGATTTTGATGAACTCCTGTTGCCCTATAAGGCCTTGGGTAGCGATGGCAATGGGGCCTTATGGGACCAAAGGGGTCCATTGGAGCACGAGCACGCCTTGCTCGTTTCATTTAACCATTAAGTCCATTAATTGAGGAGATGCATTATGAACATCATGAAAAAGACCCTTTATGCAAGCATTCTGTTGCTCACCGGGGCGCTTGTCAGCGGTGAGGTCGCAGCCGACGGATTTCAGCCATGGGCTTCCGACGCCAGCTCGGCAGAGAGCCAAGTCATCGGAAATCCGGCAGAGCTGCGGACCACGCCTTGGTACCTGCAGGGGACCAATGGCAGGCCGGCTCTTGGAGAAGATGGGGTGGTCTACGAGAAGGGTGAGAGTGAGTTGGTCGGCTTTCATCCCTGGTATGTTGGCTGAGACTTGAGGCTGAGAGGATCGTGATGGGGCCGATACCGGTGATTACCGGTATCGGCCCGCACGCAGCCTTTCGCATCAAGGATCGATTGCCTCGAAGTTGCTGGCAGACCGGAATTCGCAACGAGGTATCGCCATGACGCTCTTGAGTATGTTCCCCATAGGCTATCCTTCTTGGATTGCAGCCGTGATGTCGCTTCTGTCCACCGGCTATATCGATGGCGGAATTCAACCACACGCCTGCACGGGATTCGCGCAGGCCGCCTATTGGGTTACGGCTGAGGTTCGGAACAAGGATTATCCGTTAACGGACTTCCTGGCGAGCCTGGAGGAAGCGGATATGACTGACTACAAGCGCGAGCAGATCGAGGCGGCGACCCAATGGGTGTACGGCCAACAGATTACGAACCCCGTCGTTGCTAAGCTCACGGCGATGGCGATGTGCCTTGGCGAAAAACGGCAGATTGCGGATCCGACGAATCGAGCCCGATGGGAAGGACCCTTTTGAGCAGAGATCCTCGCATAAACTTTTTTGACAATCTCCAAGAATAGGTGTATATACGCAATTTATGGCTAAAAAGGCGCTCTCGATGTTAAGCAAAAGTCAGGAGGCTGCGGCGACGTGTGTGTGTTTTAACCTGCGCAAGGCGTCGCGGGCCGTAACCCAGCTCTACGACGGCATCCTCCAAGAAACGGGGGTGAGGGCGACACAAACGCCTATACTCATCGCGAGCTACCTGGCCGGCGAAGTGACCGTGTCGCATCTCGCGGATACTCTCGTCATGGACCGGACGACACTTACCCGCAACCTGAAGCCGCTTGAAGATCAGGGATTGATTACAGTGAAAACAGGAAACGATCGCCGCACCAAGGCGATCGCCTTAACATCGCAGGGTAAAGCGGTGCTGACTCGCGTCCTGCCATTATGGGAAAAGGCGCAAAAACAGATCGTGGGTGGACTAGGGAATGATCGATTCAAATCGCTACTTGCCGAGCTATCCGCAGCGGTTTCTGTTGCTCGGTCCTAGTCTAGTTTTTTGAGCGTCACATAAGTGTATATGCACTATCCTTGAGGATCGAAAGATGCACAAATCGTTCGTACGGCAGTTGTATGTGACGATATACACGGTGTTATTGGGTGTACCGCTGCTTTTTTCCCAAATGCGGTCCTACCATTCATTGGCTTTAGCGCGACAGTCGCATCGCTCCGGCATGAAAGCCAATAGGAGTTATCGAATCTGATGAACCATCTGAACGGAAATGTCGTTTTGCTGCCATTGGCCGGGCGCTCGTCACCTCAGGACAGTACCGTGGGCTCGAACGCGGTGGAGCAGGGTCATGGTGATGAGGAGCTTCTGGATGCCTATTCCCACGCGGTCGTTAGCGTGGTAGAGAAGGTTGGAACCGCGGTGGTAGCGATTGGCGTCAAGAACCGTCTCCCTTTCCGCCGTACGTCCAATACAGGTGCAGGCTCGGGTGTCATTATTACGCCCGATGGGTTTGTGCTGACAAATCATCATGTAGTAGCGGAGGCAGACAAGGTGGAGGTTCGTCTCACCGATGGGCGCAACTATCAGGCGAAGATCATCGGCACCGATCCGCCAACTGACCTTGCACTCATACGCGCCGAGGCCGCCGATCTGCCGATCGCGGAGTTGGGCGATTCGGCCAAGCTACGGGTTGGCCAGTTAGCGATCGCGATCGGCAATCCACTCGGGTTCCAGAGCACCGTCTCGACGGGGGTGATTTCGGCCTTGGGTCGAGCGCTCCGCAGCCAATCCGGGCGACTGATTGAGAATGTCATTCAGACGGATATAGCGCTTAATCCCGGCAACTCCGGGGGGCCGCTGGTGGATAGCCACAGCCGCGTTGTTGGGATCAACACCGCGATGATCGCGATGGCCCAAGGCATTAGTTTTGCCGTACCAATCGATTCGGCCAAATGGGTTGTGGGCGAGCTGCTTACCCGTGGGAAAGTCCGGCGCGCGTATCTCGGCATCATTGCTCAGTCACGGCCCATCAGCCGTCGCCTGCAGCGCTATTTGGGGGAACGGGCCGATACGGCCGTAGAGGTGCTCTCTCTGGCAAATGACGGGCCTGCGCATCGAGCCGGGGTCTGCCAGGGGGATGTCATTGTCGCGCTGAACGGGGCCCCTGTTGCGACGGTGGATGATATTCACCGAACGCTGACGCATTGGTCAAGTGGTACCCCTGTAACGCTCACCGTGGTAAGCCGCGGTGCAAAGCGAGAGATCAAGGTGACCCCAGACGAGGAATAATCGTGTCGGCGATAATCTCACTGTTGATCAAACTGCGCGTTAATCACTGAGGCTGGAGGATGGGAGGGATAGGACATGAGTCATCCGTGGATGGTCATAGTGGCGGGTCTGCTGGTTTTTCTAGTGGTTTGGTGTTGGTGTCCTACGTGGTGGAGGCCATGCGGTCGGTGCCGAACGCGCCGACAGTACTTTCATGGGCTCCCGAGATCCCTATCCAATACGTTGACCTTAACGGCGTCAAGCTCCGATACATCACAGCGGGATCAGGCGTGCCGCTGGTGTTATTGCACACGATTCGCACGCAACTTGATATCTTTCGGAAAGTAATTCCGGAACTCTCGAAACATTTTAAGGTTTATGCCCTGGATTATCCCGGGCACGGATTCTCTGATATTCCGAAGGTGGACTATAGGCCAGAAGTGTTTGTAGATACGGTGTCAGGGTTTCTAGATAAGCTGGACATCAGGGATGCGATTGTGGCTGGCATTTCAATTGGCGGGACAATTCCATTGATACTCGCGGCGCGCCAGAACTCGCGTTTGAAAAAAGTCATCTCGATTAATCCCTACGACTACGCAGCGGGGCGTGGTATCCACAGAAGTTCAGTGCTTGCGAACCTTATTTTCTCGCTGAGTTTCGTGCCTATCGTCGGTCCCACTGTGATGCGTTTGCGCAACTCAATCGTCGAGCAGAAAATCCTGGAAGGGGGTGTTGCTTACCCTGAAGCCCTGCCAGTGGATTTCAAAAAGGAATTGTTTCAGGTCGGCTGCCGGCCCGGTCACTACAAGGCCTTTATATCCCTAATTCGAAATTCAAGTGCCTGGGATAAGGCGCGGCATGAATACGGCCGGATCCGGATCCCCGTGCTTTTGGTCTACGGTGCCCACGACTGGTCGCGACCTGAGGAGCGCGATGCGAATCAAAAGGCCATTGCGGGTGCCGAGATGACGATCGTGAGCGATGCAGGACACTTTATATCGCTGGATGCTCCAGATGAGGTCATTCGCTCGATAAAACGTTTTTCGGCCTCTACGACCTAAACACCGGTCATCGCACTTGCAACGATGTGAGGCGTGTTGGCGCGTCCAGGGTTTTGGTTGGCAAGCCTTGCCCGCAGCGTAGCGACTCATGTGGCTGTTGGGCAATCCAGTGGCATTTTGCTTCGGCCATACAGGCAGTGCCTGGCGAGAATTGTTCGAAGTGCGATCGGCGACGTAGAGCGGCGCGCCATCTTGGTTTGATCTAGAATTTCGTTGGGCCTGCCGTTTATCAGGAGTCCCCTCAGAAGCATTCATGATCTGGCATTGGCACTATGCGCAATCGTAAGTTTCTTGTTCTGATCGTCGTTCCACTCACCTTGATAATTACCGGTTGTGCTGGGATGTATTTTCATGAGGCGCCTGCACCTGCGCCACAAATCCACTACGCACTGCATGACTGGCCGTACCAAGAGTACTGGACGGGGATCGTGTTCAATGGTGAAAAGATCGGGTATACCCATCTGTCCCTGCAGCCGGCACAGGAAGGAAAGCGCCGCTTCGACATACGCTCAGAGGCCGTCATGCGCTTCCGCTTCTTAACCTTCGATAAAAAAGTTAACCTGGTATCCTTTGACCAAGTAGCGCAAGATCTGTCCCTTCAAGAATTCACCTACGAATATGATCTGGACGGAAATAGCCTGGCCTTGACCGGAGCCGTGGTAGGCGGCGCTCTCGAGCTTGAAATTACCTCTGGACATCAGCAAACGCACCAGAAAATTCCACTGGACGGAAGATTGTATCCTGCCAGCGTTATCGCCCTGTATCCGGTCTTAAACGGGCTTGAGCTTGGCAAACATTATGAATATCCGGTCTACTTTGGGGAGACACAGAGCATAGAGACAGTGACACAGGACATTGTCGGTTACGAGCAAAGTGATCTTTTTACCGGAAGCGCGTACAAAATAAAAACGCGCGTACAGGGCCAACAAGTCACGTCGTGGATCGATCAACAGGGAAAACCAGTGCTCGAGATCTCAATGGGAGGGATAATTATTTCTGGCCTTGAGCCGGAAGAAAGAGCCAGGAAATACGTAGCGCTGGGAGCCCTAAATAAGCAGGAGTTCATTTTGGAGTTTGCACTTATTCGAACCGCGGTGCCCCTGCAGGACCCGAGAAAAGTAGTGTCGCTTGACATCGCACTTGAAGGGATAACGGAAGACTTTCCGGTACCAAGTGATACTCTACAGAATTGTGAGCGGAACGACGGCCAGGTAGATTGCTATATCATTAGTCAATTACCCCCGCAGTTCCACGTTGACGAGCGGGGCGCTTCCGTGGATATTGAACCGTTCTTGCAGTCGTCCCTCAGCGTGCCGGCCGCCCATACTTTGATCGATCGCATGGCGCATGCGATTGCTCAAAATGCAACAAATACATCAGAGCAAGTGCGTATGTTGATCGATTGGATCCAGGACAATATCGAACGCGAACCGGTGGATGTCTTTTCAGCGCTTGATGTCCTGGATCAAAGAAAAGCGGAGTGTCAAGGTCACACGTATTTATATGCTTCCTTTGCGCGAGCGCTTGGCATCGCAACGCGGGTAGCTAACGGGATCGTCTACTCGGAGGAGTTCAATGGGTTTCTCTATCACACATGGGCTGAAAGCCTAATTGGTGGGCAATGGACCCGGGTGGATCCGACCTTTGGTCAGGTGCCAGCGGACGCTACTCATATTAAATTTATCGAGGGCGAACATTTGGCAGACTTAGCGCCGCTCGTTAAGGTGATCGGTAGAGTAAAGGTGGACGTGATTGCTGTTGGTTACTAACAAATCCTCATCCGCCTTGTGGTTGTTCCGTTTTATAATGGCATTGGTAGGATGCTTCCGATCGACGTGCCGGTAAATGCGGGCAATTGATGAACACGACGCTTATCGATACAGAACGTTTGAGTCAGCAACTCGATGATCCAGATTGGGTGATCGTCGATTGCCGTTTCGATCTTGCTGACCCCGAGGCGGGAGAAAGGGGGTACCTGGAGCAGCACATCCCGAAGGCGGTGTACGCGCATCTGGATCGTGATCTCTGTAGGGCGCGTCGAACTGGCGGCGGGCGTCATCCAATGCCTTCTCCACAGGACCTCTGCGATCTCTTTAGTCGTCTTGGGATCGATCGGAGTAAGCAAGTCGTTGTTTATGACTCAACATCCGGTGGGTTTGCCGCCAGGCTTTGGTGGATGTTGCGCTATATGGGCCACAATGCCGTTGCGGTGTTGGATGGCGGTTGGCAGGCGTGGCTGAATGCGGGCTTGGGCACACAAGGGGGTAGGCGGGTAAATATCCCGGCTGAATTTCGCGGGGAAGCCAAAAGGGCGTGGCTGGTGGATATTGATGAGGTCCCAAGGGTACCCCTTCTTATCGATTCACGTGATCCGGCCCGATACAAGGGCGAGTTTGAACCATTTGATCGTGTCGCGGGACACATCCCCGGCGCAATCAACCGTTTCTGGAAAGATAATCTGGCTGCGGATGGCCGATGTTTGTCGCCCGATCGATTAAGGAGGAGCCTGAAGAAACTCATTGGAGGTACGCCATCACGTGATGCGGTTTTCTATTGTGGTTCTGGGGTGACGGCCTGTCATAATCTGCTAGCGGTCGTTCATGCGGGATTGCCAGATGCACGTCTCTATGCGGGTTCATGGAGCGAATGGGCAGCAGATCCGGCGCGCCCGGTGGCCACCGGCACCGATTAGCCAAACAGCCGTAGCTGGTTCGGTAGAGAAACCAAGGCCCAATAGGCCGCACGCTAGGGGTTACCGGTCTTGTCTTACGAGCGATTGGCCGTTAAAAGTGATTGACTGGGGAAAAGGAAGTGTGGGGAAATGGAGTACTCCAGAGTCTAAGAAGTGGCAAGTATGTCCAATAGATTGCGTCAGAGCGTAGGCCTACTCGTAGCCGCCGTTTTGCTTGTGAATGGGGAGGCATCTGCGCGTGTTGCGAACGATGTGGTGTTCTTGCTCAGCAACGGTTGGGAAGGGAAGAACGCCAGCGAGCAAATTGTCGTTTCCTCTACGCGTAGGGGGGTGAATCAGGAATGGTATAGGGGCAGGGTGCTAGGCATTGCAGAAGCGCAGGCCTCTCCGGCTAACACAGCCGGTCACGCGGCCGACCCAATTCTTAGGATTCAATTCGCTACACTGTCTATCGATGCCTTTAGGAAACAAGATGAGCTCCGCTTAATTATTTTCGTTGTCGCCAGTACCGTATTTGTATTTTCTCTCGTAGGATGCATCCTGGTTCTCATGCTGCGGGACCGTGGTTCAACACTGAGCAATCGACCGGGCCCATCCGTTCCCCGCGCGTTTCTTATCGACACTTATGGTTTTACTGATCGAGTAAAGCATGAGCTCGGTGTGAAACCAACCGTGTTAGGCCGCGTGGCGGGCACTGATCGAGAATACGTGAACTATATAGTTGTCGGTTTCAGTACCGTCAGTCGCCGACATGCCAAGATAGAATATAAAGATTCGTCGTTTTTCATTCTCGACCAGGGCAGCCTCAATGGAACCTATGTTAATGACCAACGGGTCAACGGTGACGTGCGTCTGATGCATGGGGATCGCATACGTCTTAACAGGTTTGAATTTGAGTTTCTAATCCACGATTCGGTATTTGCTGGCCAAACCCGCGGTTCTGTTCGGCCGGTTTCGACAAAGCTTGAACCTGTTGCAGTCGATGAGCCTGAAGATGGGGAAGAGTCAGATTTTGATAAGACGATTGAAGCCGGGAAGAAATCGGCAGCGGAAAAAATGATCGGTGCTTATCTAAGTACACTGCCCGCACTTGCTGTCCAGGATCGATGGTGGTTGAGGAGACGCATCCGAGGGAAGCAAATGGACTATGGGCATGAGAGGCCAAATTGGGTATGGCCTCGGGTGCCACGCAAGGAAGGGATCCCATGTCTTATCGCAGAAAGCGCCGGCAGCCCCGAACAGAGAAGCGTAAATTGACGGGACTGCTCGCGACAACTTAGACGTTCGTCCCTCGATCGGCGAGCGAATCCACGTGGTCAGCTGCTGGATCACTATCTACTTTGTGGCGTGTCACGTGTCGGAAACAATGTGACAGGATCCGGACGTACAGGGGCTATCGCCCCGGCTTAGGTAGTACTGGTGCCCAAAGCTAGTTCGGGGCACGTAATCGTCCAAGTGTGATGCATCAACGTTGGCACCTCCTTTATCTGCTCGCGGACGGCGATTTCCATTCTGGACAGGGCTTGGCGGCCGAGTTGGGCGTTAGCCGTACTGCGGTATGGAAGCGCGTAAGAATGCTGGAACCCTACGGTCTTGACGTGCATGCTGTGCCCGGGAAGGGGTATCGTTTGGGAAGCCCCATCGAATTGCTGGATCAGGATCGTATATTGCTTGAGCTTGATTCGTCAGCAAAGGCTCTATTAACTCGGTTTGATATCTATTTTGAGACAGATTCCACCAACCAGCGTCTACTCGATCACCATGCTCAGGCACATGGCAACGTGTGCTTGGCGGAGTTTCAGACCGCTGGCAGGGGTCGCCGCGGGAGTCGCTGGGTCTCGCCTCTCGGTGCTGGCCTCTGTTTGTCGATAGGATGGTGCTTCGACAGTTTTCCCGATTCCCTGACGGGCCTCGCATTGGCCGGGAGTCTGGCGGTGGTGCGGACACTGCGTGCGTTCGGAATTAGGGATGTAGGGCTGAAGTGGCCAAATGATGTGATGTGGCGGGGGCGCAAGTTGGCTGGAATACTATTGGAAATGCGCGGGGAGTCAACAGGACCCTGCCATGTGGTCGCGGGCGTCGGTATCAATGTTGCTTTTCCAATCACGCGACGCCCCAAGATCGAACAAGCTTGGGTGGATATGGTGAGTATTCTGGGAAGGCCCATATCGCGGAACACTCTCGCGGCAAGGTTGATTGGAGAGTTATTTGCGGTACTGAGCGCGTACCAGGTGCAAGGCTTTGCTGGTGTGCGAGACGAATGGGCCGAATATGATCTGATCAGCGGTCGGAGCGTAACCCTAACGCTGCCGGACAAGCAGGTCTACGGGCGCGTGATCGGGGTAGATCCGCATGCCGCGCTGATGTTATCCGTAAATGGTCGTGTGCAGATCTTCACCTCCGGTGAGGTCAGCCTGAGACTGCGCAGTTGATCATGTTAGTTGACATCGGCAATAGCCGGATCAAATGGGGAAACCTTACTCAGGGCGAGCTGGTATCTTTGGGGACAGCGCCATATGACGTACATAAGTTGCCTAGGCTGTTGAATGAGCGTTGGGAACCCCTTACACCCCCGTCACGAATCATGGTTTCCAATGTCGCCGGATCCCGGGTGGCTGATGTCCTTCAGAAATGGACTGCTGCGACATGGGCTATTGACCCTGAGTTTGTCGCTGTTCAGCGTAAGGGCTTTGGCGTAACGAATGGCTATCGTGAATACCGGCGGCTCGGTGTTGATCGCTGGGTAGCACTCATCGGTGCGTGGCACAGGTATAAGGCGCCAACCTGCGTTGTGGACTGCGGAACCGCGATCACCATCGATGCGCTAGCTGGGAGTGGAGAGCACCTGGGCGGACTCATCATTCCGGGCTTGCGGATGATGCAGCTGGCTTTGACTGAGCATACCCATGGCATCTCGGGTGTGGTGACAGGCGACATCTCGCGCTTGGCGCGGGATACCGACGACGGCGTCGCATCTGGCTGTCATTACGCGGCGGCAGCATTTATCGATCGCATCGTTTGCGATCTAATGGATGACCTTGGGATATCAGTCCATCGGATCATAACGGGCGGCAGCGCCGTAGCGCTGTTGCCACTACTGCAGAATGAATTCGAATATGATAAGGATCTTGTGTTGCGTGGGTTGGCGGTGATTGCGAATAGCGACCGATGAAGTGGCTGTGTATCTCACTATTAGTATTAAACGTGGCGTATTTCGCCTGGGAATTTGACCAGCAGGCCAAATTAGATGTGCGTCAAGCGGTGCAGTTTGGTCCTCTGCCTCCCAATATTAACCGCTTGCGTTTATTGGGCGAATTGGAAATTCTCCCCAAGGTGCGGGGTGCGTCGGAGCCGGACGAGATAGAGCAGCGCGAAGGAAAGGTTGAGGCCGTTCCATCGGCGGAGCCGAATGAATCTGACGATACGACTGCTGCGAGTCCCAGCATGGGTGATACACCTGCGACTGGCTCTCCTCCCGAAGACAAGAGCGTAGTATCGGCTGTGCCTGAGGCAAAGCCGGAAGCGCCTGTAGAACTCTGTGTTTCGATTGGGCCTTTTACAGCCGAAGGTGACGCCACAGAGGTGGACGAATGGTTCCAGGACCGACGTTCATTTACAAGGCGTCGCCTTGCCGATGACAAGGGACGTAAGTTTTTCTGGATATACCTTGAGCCTATGAAGTCTAGAGCGATGGCTGAGAAAACCATTGAAGAATTGAAGCAGAGGAATGTTCTAGATTACGTGTTAATAAATAAGGGTGACTTGAGAAACGCTATTTCATTGGGCCTCTTTTCTTCGCAAGCTTCAGTCAATAAGCGGCTCAGGGAGCTCGAAAGCAAGGGCTATAATCCTGTTGTGGTGCCATACTACAATGCGGCTAAGGCTTATTGGGTCGACGTGAGATTCGTTCCCAACGAAAATCTAACGGATGCAATGTATAAGGGATTCATATCGAAGCTAAACTCGGTACCGGTGCCCTGTCCTGAAATTGCCATGGTGCCTCCAAATCCATAGAATAAGTTTGTGGCTTGTAGGCTACGGTAGATCACAAATCGACGTTTTTCATTGTTCATCGCGCCCCGATAGTTAAATGGTATAACCGATGATTTGTAATCATCTGTTGGGGGTTCGATTCCCTCTCGGGGCTCCAAAACTTATTCTCTCATCGACGCAAATCCGATACCTTCAACGCGGCTAGCGGCACGCCTATGTGTCAACTCAGGGCGTAGAGGGTTCAACTGATGAAATACCTACTCACCCTCTGTGCGGTGACCATCTTGATGGTGGCCTCGTCCTTAGCTCTATTTGCGGAAGATAGTACTCGAATGCGTATTCGGGCCCTGATCGCGCAAGGACAGCTCAGTGAGGCATTGGAACTTGCTAACGAGGCCATTGAACAGGACCCAGGCGATCTGGAAATTCGGTTTCTTGAAGGGCTGATCCTGACCGATCTCAACAGGCTCGACCGCGCCGAAGAGGCGTATCTCGCCATTATCAATGCCCATCCGGACATGCCCGAGCCATACAACAATCTTGCGGCAATCTACGCGGCCCAGGGCCAATATGAGAAGGCCAGAGAGGCGCTCCAGATGGCCATCAATGCTCATCCCAATTACGCCAAAGCGCATGAGAACCTTGGCGATGTTTACGTCAAGATGGCAATGGAGGCTTACCAAGATGCGCTACGACTAGATGATACGAGTCAGGCCGTGCGCAAAAAGCTGGTCATAATTGACCGCCTCTTTTCCGTCCATGTTGAATACAATGCTGCAGAACAGAGTCGCATCGAGAGCAAGGATCGTGAGGCATCGCTGGGACAGCCCCCAGAAGCAATAGATGAAACCGGGGCGGGGATAGGCGATCCTGCTGGCCCGGAAGAATAGCTTTAGTTCGCCGCATATGCCGGTGTTCGTACCTGATCCGGTGGTCGTTGCAACGGCGTCCTTCACAATCTGGATTAATTGTTATGAGGGTTCCCTGTCTTCCTTGTGATCCGCTTTGAGCGGTGTGGGCGAACTATTGCGACGCAGCCACCTTACTAGGTCTACCCACATGCTTGATATTTCTGCCGGACTTGGCATCGTTTCCGCATACGGCAACTCAACTGTGACGACCTCGATCTGATTCTGCACACCGGCATAGTTTCCTAATGAACCGGGATAGGTTCCAAGCAGATTCAAATACAAGCGTCCCAATTTGTAGGCATCACCCGATGATAGGTCATAATTTTCATTGCTGACGGGCGCATTGACCGAGACGATCACGTCGGGGCGAAATCGTTTGATTTCATCCACCAACCAACGAGTCTCAGGTTCACTCATGGGTCCCGTACCCGGGAAATGCTTTGGATGGCGCTTTGTCTGTTTGACCCAGTAGCCAATTACTTGTTCCTCCCAATCCGGCATGGGAAAGTTACGGTTTAGATCGACACTATTAGCATTCATCCGCCGTGATCTTTCTTCCAATAGGCCATCTGGGTTAAGGACGGGAACCATAACCCAGTTGAATAGTCCGGAGTGATGCCGATTTAGAATTTTCATCCACTTGAAAACAATGCTCACTGAGGCATACTCATCGCCGTGTATCCCACCAAACAACAACACCCGTGCAAGCGGTTCACGCCCTGGCAGTGCGGGATATTCCTTGTAGAGAATGGGGGTGTCTTTGACTGAACGGCCGTTTGACTCGACGAGTCCTTCGTTCATGCATTCGCGCAAGCTAACACTTGCAAGCTTGTCCGATATCCATTCGCACACCATATCAATGGTAGGCTCGTTTTCAGCAGCGTGCGCTCGTCCGGTGATAGCCATGACTCCTAAGGCAAGCGCCCAAATAATACCCATGGTGGTCATCATGATGCCCCGAACTGATAGTGGATGAACAAGCCGCAGAATATCGCGGCGCCAAACCAATTGTTGTTGAGGAAGGCGTGAAAGCAACGTTCGGGTTTGCGATCCTTAATGAGGTACTGCTGATACCCGGCAAGAGCTGCTGCTATTCCCACGCCAGCATAGTAAGCAATCCCAAGTTGAGCCTGGTGCCCAATGATAACTAGCACAACTAGCATCAAAACTTGAATAATGCCGATTATGAATCGATCGACATCATCGAACAAAATGGCGGTGGATTTGATTCCCGCCTTCAGGTCATCCTCTCGGTCTACCATGGCGTACATCGTGTCATATGCACCTGCCCAGAGTACAGTGGCAACGACCAACAGCCATGCAATTTGAGGTATCGAATCGGTTTGCGCCGCAAAGGCCATTGGGATCGCCCAACTAAAGGCGAGACCGAGATAGAACTGTGGGAGATAAGTAAAACGCTTCATGAATGGGTAGGTTGCAGCAAGCAGGAGCGCGACTATTGAAAGTAGGACTGTTAAGGGGTTTAAGAGCAGAACCAACAGAAAGGCCAGCGATGTCAGGAACGCAGAGATGGCCAGTGCCTCATCTGCAGTAACCGTGTTTGCCGGGATCGGGCGGCTACGTGTGCGTTCAACCTTGGCATCCAGCTCCCGATCGGCGTAGTCATTTATCACGCACCCGACTGAGCGCATTATCACCACGCCTATGATAAAAACGCATAATACGAGCGGATTGGGATGCCCCTCGGAAGCTATCCACAAGGCCCACAGCGTCGGCCACAGCAGTAGGAATATCCCGATTGGCTTGTTTAGGCGCATCAAAAGCGCATATTGTGTGAGCCTGTCCTTGACGAACGGCCATTCACGCTGCGCCACATCGGCGTATCGTTGGCAGCTATATAGTAGGGCGGTCAATCGCGCGGGGTGTTTCATGGTAACCGGTTAGTTCGGGCAAGAAGACTTCCACGACCAACAAGGGCTTATCTTGTACAGTGAATACCGAGCGTCGGCCCCAAATGGCATCGCCTGAGCCAGACGCATCACCGGTTGCGAGCGAAAAGAGCTTCTCCTGGGGCGAAATCTTGGCGATCTCCACTGCGCCGCGCGACGTGTTGCGATCCCCGAACAATAGGTCACCCAGCGGCTGGGAGCCAAGTGATGCAAAACGCCGGCGAGTTCCTTTCATCGTTCCCGCTGGGATAATCGTGCGGGCGTACACCCAGCGGCGTTCATTGCACAGCAGATAGACTTGACGGACAAGTGCCTGCTCGTCAAGAGGCAGGCCAAGGACGCCTGCCTCCTCCTGCATGGGAAGATCCCACTTCTGATCCGTGAGGCGCACCTCGAACTGCCCGCTACATACCCGCTGCAGACGCCGGGAAAGCGATTTTTGCTCCAACAGCCAG
>JAKEHO010000118.1 GCA_022614965.1 Gammaproteobacteria bacterium | reverse complement strand
TCGGAAGGCTCATCTGTGCCAATGAGTCGGCGCCCTTTGGTGTCTTCAATCACGAGCCAAACCAGTGTCGACGGGCGCTCCTGGTCCCATATGGACACGCCAAGTTCCCGGAGCCGTCGATCAAGCGCCCCTGCGTCAAAGCGCACCCACAGTGTCAAGCCCTCCGTGTTCGAGGCGGTTCCGTTGCCCGTCGCCGGTGACTCCGTACGGTAACGGTATTGTTGCACGTAGTGCTGTGCGTCTTCCAAGAGCGGGACAAGGGCCGACCGGCTAGCCACATTGCGATCACCCGTGATCTTGACCAGTACGACGCGAAGTGCGGTGGCTAGGGCCTGCTTCCGTGTCACCGCTGTCTGATCGACGGCAGGAACCTCGGCCTCGTATAGCCCGAAGACCTGCGCCCCCAGCGATATCTGCGGGAAAATCAGCGCGATAAGAAAGACAAAGCGACTAGGGCGGGTCATGCAGGGCACGCTATTCGAGCGCAGTTGCCAAGTCAAGATTTGCAGCGCCCAAGGCTCGCCCGATACCATTACATCCCGTGAGTTCCCATGATCAAGCCCCTCTGACCTACGAGGATGCGGGCGTTAGCGTCGACCGAGGCAACCGGCTCGTTGATCGCATTAAGCCCATGGCAGAGCAGACGCAACGTCCAGGTGTCATGGGCGGGCTTGGCGGCTTTAGCGCATTATTTGACCTATCAAAGCTCAAGTACCGTGACCCTATCCTGGTATCCTGCACCGATGGCGTTGGAACCAAGCTGAGGCTCGCCCTCAGCATGGGCAAACACGACACCGTCGGGATTGATCTAGTCGCAATGTGCGCAAACGACCTCAGCGTACAGGGCGCTGAGCCATTGTTCTTTCTCGACTATTACGCCTGCTCACATCTGGATCTGGAGGTGGCCACGGCGGTCGTCGCTGGGATCGCCCATGGATGCGAACTCGCTGGCATGGCCCTCGTCGGTGGCGAGACCGCAGAGATGCCTGATATGTATGCAGCGGGCGAATATGATCTGGCAGGATTTGGCGTTGGCATCGTCGAACGAGACGACATCATCGATGGTCGTCATATCGCAGTCGGCGATGTGCTTATCGGCATTGCATCGAGCGGTCCACACTCCAATGGCTACTCCCTGATCCGCAAGATAATTGCGCGGGAAGAGGCGGATCTGCGGCAAGACTTTAATGGAAAGGCGCTTGGCCATGTACTCTTGGAACCTACGCGCATCTATGTTCAAACCATTCACCGACTCATTGAGAAAGTCCCCGTTCACGGCCTAGCACATATCACCGGTGGCGGGTTGATCGAGAATGTCCCGCGAATCTTGCCGGCGACGGCTTCTGCTGTCATCGATGCGACAATCTGGGATGAGCCTCCAATCTTCCAATGGCTGCAAGAGAAAGGTCATATTGACCGCAAGGAAATGTATCGCACCTTTAATTGTGGCATCGGCATGGTCGCCTGTGTCGCGGAAAAAGATGCCGAACATGCTCTTGTGTGTCTTCAGAATTCAGGGGAGAAAGCTTGGCGCATTGGCTCGGTTGAGGCGCTTCGTGAAAAACGCATGCGTATAGAGTTCGTGAGATGAGATCTAATTGCGACGTTTTCTAACCGCCTTCTCGGCGCTGGCGAGGATCCCTCGCAGGATATTAATCTCATTCTGATCAGGCTGTACCCTATTAAACAGGCGTTTTAGGCGACGCATGAGCCGACGTGGTTTGTCCGGATCGAAAAATTCGATTTTGATCATGAGCCTCTCCAGATGCTCGTAAAATTGAGCCATCTGCTCAGCAGTCGCAAGTGGGGTGTTCTCGCGCGGCCCAGTCTCCATCGGATCGTTACCATAGGCGGTCCGCATAACTTCATAGGTGATGATCTGAACCGCCGCTGCCACGTTCAGTGAATTAAACGCCGGATCTGCCGGGATCCGCACAACTGAATTGCAAAGATCGAGTTCCTCATTGGTAAGCCCTGTCCGCTCGCGCCCGAAGACCAAGGCGACCTCGCCAATCTCTGCTTCCTGAATAACCCTTCTAGCGCAAGCTACCGGGTCGAGCATGGGCCAGGGCAGGCTGCGTCGGCGCGCACTGGTGCCAATAACGAGGCCACAACCTGCAAGGGCCTCCGCGAGCGAACCGAACACCTGTGCGCCCGCCAGAACATCATCGGCACCGGCTGCGCGTGCCGTCGCTTCAGCGCAAGGAAACGTCTTTGGATTAACGAGGTAGAGGCGTCGATGCCCCATTCCCTTCATCGCTCGCGCGGCAGCGCCGATATTGCCAGCATGAGTCGTCGCCACAAGCACTACGCGAATGTTGTCAAAGATCCGAAACGACATGCCGCCTATACTCGCCTCTGTGCTGCAGTCTTCAATGTTGCTTGATACGCCCGTACAATGCCATGGACCTACTGAGAAGCGGAGACTCCGCATGCATCCCATGTTGAACATTGCCATCCGCGCCGCTCGCGCCGCAGGGGATATCATTGTAAGACATATGGACCGGGTTCAGGGCCTAGAGGTAAGCCCAAAAGGATACAACGATTTCGTTACTGAAGTAGACCGGATGGCCGAAGAGGCGATCATTCGACGCATCCATAAAGCGTATCCACATCATGGCATCATTGCTGAAGAGAGCGGGCAACAAGGCAGTGATAAGTATCAGTGGATAATCGACCCACTGGATGGCACCATAAACTATCTCCATGGTTTTCCGCAGTATGCTGTCTCCGTTGCGCTAAGGCATAGGGGCATCCTCGAGCAGGGCGTTGTCTATGATCCGCTTCGCCAGGAGCTCTTCACTGCTACCCGGGGTGCCGGGGCATTAATGAATGACCGTCGGATCCGGGTAAGTCAGCAAAAACGGCTTGAACACGCGTTAATCGGCACAGGGTTCCCATTCAAAGATCAAGAACGACTTGACATCTACCTTGCCACTTTTAAGGCTTTGTCCCCCATCACGTCCGGGATCAGGCGGGCCGGATCGGCCGCGCTGGATCTTGCCTATATCGCCTGTGGCCGGCTCGATGGCTTCTGGGAATTTGGGCTACGAGAATGGGATATGGCGGCCGGGGTCCTGCTCGTGCAGGAAGCCGGTGGTTTGGTAAGTGACTTAAATGGGGACCATGATTACCTTCGAACCGGTAACATCGCAGCAGGCAACCCAAAGATATTCAAAGCGATGATCCGAGCGATTCAGCCCCACCTCTCCGGATCATTCCAACAATAGGCAGCACATTGTGATCTGCGACTTGACCAATCACACCATCCTACAACCGAAGACACGTCACCGACCTTTGCTCATTCGCACCCTTTACAAAGAGGGGAGCACAACCGCTTGCCTTAGCCTTAAATGAGCTACGGCTGACCTTGCCTCGAGTCACCTGCCAACTACAATGTAGGTTCATAATGGCAAAGTCTTTCCCCCAACCTAGGAACAACCCTTGAGGCTCTTGGTCACTGGGGGCGCTGGTTTTATCGGGTCGAACCTAATCCGGTACCTACTAAACGAGACCAATGCTGAGGTTTTTAATGTTGATAAACTGTCATTTCCTGGTAGCGTGTGGACGATGCAAGATTTTAAGGACTCCCCACGATACTCTTTTGCACAGATAGATATCTGCGAAGCATCTGCTATTAGGCAGGTTGTGAACGATTTTGCACCTGATGCAATTGTTCATCTAGCCGCTGAATCCCACGTTGACCGATCGATTGATTCTCCCAGCGCCTTTATTCATTCAAACATTGTCGGAACCTATACACTACTTGAGGTCGCGCGAGAGTATTGGCGCAGCCTGCCGCTCGATCGAAGGCACATGTTCAGGTTTCACCACACGTCCACCGATGAAGTGTTCGGATCGTTGGAGCCTTCGGACCCTCCATTTTCCGAAACGACGCCCTATGCGCCGCACTCGCCATATTCCGCAAGCAAGGCATCGGCTGACCACGTGGTACGAGCGTGGCATCATACGTACGGCCTGCCGGTGACCATCAGTAACTGCTCTAACAACTATGGTCCCTACCAGTTTCCAGAAAAGCTCATACCTTTAATGATCCTTGCGGCATTAAAAGGGAAGCCGCTACCTGTCTATGGGACAGGACAAAACCTTCGAGACTGGCTTTATGTAGAAGATCATGTGCGCGCTTTATATTTAATCGTGCGCAAAGGCAAGACGGGGGCCAGTTACAACATTGGCGGGGGCTGTGAAAAGACCAATATCGAGGTGGTTAACATGCTGTGCGACTTGCTCGATGAACTTTTCCCCAATGCCAGAAACGTCCCGCACCGGAATCTCATAGAGTTCGTAACCGATCGTCCAGGACATGATCTACGCTACGCAATGAGTACAGAAATGATCCGGAAGGCGCTCAACTGGCAACCAGAAGAGAGCTTTCCCACAGGATTGCGTAAGACAGTACGTTGGTACACCGAAAACCTTGCTTGGTGTGAACGGGTCACGTCGGGGAGTTACCATGGGGAACGTTTGGGATTGGGTTGATTGATGAAGGGGATCATACTGGCCGGCGGTCTCGGGACGCGGCTGCATCCTCTAACCAAGGCAACAAATAAGCACCTGCTGCCAGTGGGCGCGGAGCCGATGTTGTATCATCCCATTAGACAGCTGACAGGCGCTGGCATCCGCAGCATCTTGGTCGTAACCAGTACCTTACACATGGGCGACGTCGTTCGATGCCTCGGTAGCGGCGAGGAATTCGGATGTCACCTGAGCTACAAGGTCCAGGAAAAAGCCGGTGGAATTGCTCATGCACTCGCCCTAGCGGAGGACTTTGTCCTAGGGGAAAAAATCTGCGTTATCCTTGGCGATAACGTCTTCGAATACAGCATTGCGCCTTACGTCGATGCCTTCGAAAAACAGGAAAAAGGCGCCCGCGTTCTTCTGAAGGAAGTGGGCGATCCGGAGCGCTTCGGTGTCGCAGCACTTGATGAGCACCAGGTTCTCGAGATCCAGGAAAAGCCGAGCAACCCCAAATCATCGTATGCCGTAGTGGGGCTCTACCTGTACGACGATCAGGTCTTTGATGTCATTCGCCGCATTCAACCTTCGTTGCGCGGTGAGCTGGAAATTACCGCTGTTAACAACGCCTACATCAGAAAAAAGCAACTGCAGTACGATATCTGCCGTGGCCGCTGGACAGACGCCGGCACATTCGAATCCCTATTTGAGGCCAATCAAATCATGCTAAGCAATCACAATAACATCCTGCCGCACTCTTGAACGACGAGACCAAACCGAAGCGTTCCAAGTTCGAGCCTGTCCGCAGTGACTTCCTAGTCTTTGGCTCGCCCCAAATTGAACAGGCTGAAATCGATGAGGTCCTTGCAACGATGTGCTCCGGGTGGTTGGGTACGGGTCCAAAGGTTGCTAGGTTCGAAGGCGATTTTGCCCGATATAAACAGGTTGACCCATCTTTCGTCGCCGCACTCAATTCCTGTACAGCTGCCCTGCATCTGAGCTTGCGCGCTGCTAATTTTGGGCCGGGAGACGAGGTAATCACCACAGCGCTGACCTTTTGTGCGACTGTCAATGCCATCATACATGCTGGCGCAACTCCCGTATTAGCTGATGTCAATGCGCACACCATGAACATCGATCCTAACGCGATCGAAGCGCATATTTCCCCGAAAACACGGGCCATCCTTCCTGTTCACCTCGCCGGGCGAGCGTGTGACATGGCGGCGATCATGGAAATTGCGGAGCGTCACAATCTGCTGGTAATCGAAGACTGCGCGCACGCCATCGAAACGGAGTACCGAGACCGTAAGGCAGGAACCATCGGTGACTTCGGCTGTTTCAGTTTCTATGTGACAAAGAATGTCGTCACTGGCGAAGGTGGCATGGTCATTGCGCGTAACACAGCAGACATCAAACGCATCAAGTCGCTTGCCCTCCATGGACTGAGTAAAGACGCTTGGAAACGGTTCAGCGATTCAGGTTATAAGCATTATCGGGTTGAAGAATGCGGATTTAAATACAACATGATGGATCTACAGGCTGCCATCGGGATCCACCAGCTGGCGCGGGTAGATGAAAACTGGGAGCGGCGCCGTGTGGTTTGGAACCACTACCAGGAGGCGTTCCGGCAATTACCGGTCTCCCGGCCCCCAGAGCCTGCACCGGATACACGCCATGCACATCATCTTTACACGTTGTTGATCGACGAAGAGGCGGCGGGGATCAGCCGCGACGCCTTTCTCGATGCGATGACGCAGCAGAACATTGGCGTGGGGGTGCATTATTTGAGCATACCCGAACATCCATACTACCGACAGACGTTTGGCTGGCGAGCGGAGGATTACCCCAATGCCATGCGCATTGGCCAGCAAACAGTCAGTCTACCGCTCTCGGCGAAGCTCACGGATACGGATGTAGAGGATGTGGTCCGCGCTGTTAGGAGGCTCTGTAACTAGTCCGTCATAGCAAATATCCTTTGGATACATCCCTCCCAGCACGTTATACGCCGTACCCATGCGTGGACTGGTGAGCTCCTCACGTGGATAGATAACGCGCCGAATTTTCCCCGGCCGCTCACGAAGGATCTCAAGCTAGTCATACGATAAAGCGCACACCGTGTTAGCGCTTGCTCTGCATAGACAGATTGAACCAGAGAGGTGGCGCAACGTTTCACATGTCAATAGGGGCCCCCATTACCTTAGAGCACCCGGGGGAAATAGCGATGTACAAGACCATAGCATTGGGTCGCAAGCTGCAGCATTGTGTTCCAAAATGGACTGAAGCCAATTTCATAGGAGAGATGCGATCGCGTTGTTCCGCCCCACTTTTCCTTATACCTAACCAGTGAGACCTGATTAGCCGGTGATATCATCATATTGAATAGTTGCATGCCACTCCGCTTCGATGTCCCAATCGCCTCGTAGACAAGCATATCCATGACGCCATAAGACTTGTAATCCTCCTCGACAGCACCGTGTAAGTAATAGGCTGTGTCACGTTCCATCACAAGAACTAAATAACCTGCAACGTGACCATGTACCGTGGCAATAAGTATCTGGGCTCTGGGGTCAACACGTGTAAGACCGATAAGCTCGCTGAAATAGGTGAGATTGTATTTGACAATCCCTTGATGTCTGCTAATGGTGCTTGCATACAATCGATATAACAGCGGCGCTAGATCTTCATCGGATCTCTCGTGCACCATGACGTGAAACCGTCTCGCACGGTTTATATCCCGCTTCACCTTCGCAATCGCTTCGGGCTCATAGCGTTGCAAATCGAGAACCGCCGTCTCTAGCTCTTGCACGGCATCGATTGCGAGGTCTTCTTCGGATCTGAAGGCAGAGGCCCTAAGCCTTAGCGTATGGATCTTATGGTATCGACTTGCTCGCCGTACACGTTCGAGCCGGTCGGGGCCAATGGAAGCACCCCTAACCGTCCCGCCGATTGGGAAACCGATGTAGCCGACCCGAAAAGGCCCTTTCGGAAACACCTGTACCACAAAGCCATCCTGTTGATCGGGGTCGAGGAAATACAACGGCTTCGCGCGAAAGGCCTTCTCCAACACCCCCTGCCACGCGAGGTCGGCGAAGACACTGTTGGTGGATGCAATAAGCGACATCCATCGGGTTGGTGGTGCTGCTGCGGGATCCGACATCGGAGGAAGGCTGGTAGTTACAAGGTTCTATTCAGCGCACACATCAATCCCAGGTTCCTTGCTCGAAGCAACAGCCAGTCTCCATCGAAACGGCCCCAGGGTATCTAAGGCTGCGCGCCTCACCCTGGCACCTTCAGCAATTGCGCCACGAGCCGTGCTGCAATCAGCGACAGGTCAAACTGCCGGGCAGCCGCTCTCATACCATCGTTGTACTCGATAGGACTCCGTCGCAGCGCCCTGCGTATGGCCCCAACATAGGACTCTGGGGTTACAAGGCTAGAATAGATCCCAACCTGATAGTCATCGATCAACGACGGCAGATCGCCGACTGGCGTTGAAATCACCGGACATTGGCACATCATGGCGTCGGAAAATACCAGCGGGATGCTTTCAATCCGTGACGGCAACAACAACCAATCGGCCCAGGTGATGAGTTCCTGCGCCTTTGATTTGTCAAGGTACCCGCAAAAGGTGATCGGTCTTCCTGATCGCTGTAGTGTCAGTCCATCGCCTCTAACCTTGCCCTCAAGGGGACCACCTCCTCCGACTTTGATCCCAGAGATCTTTGTCCAGTCCTCGTCTTCGAGCCTTCCCAACGCTTCAAATAGGAGATCAATGCCCTTGTTCGGATGCATACGGCCAAGAAATGCCAGTTTGTATGGTGGGCAAGCCGAAAGCACCTTGCGATCCACCCTGGCCAAGCGCCGTGCACTCGGCAGGAATTCACAGGCACACCCCGCCAAGGCCTCCACGTCGCGTGCCAAGCCGCGTCCATCGGCAAATCGGTGGCGACTCTCCCGAAGGACAGTGCGTAACAGGGTTCGAACCACAGGAATAGTGCTTAAGGACCACATATCACTGCCGAGAACCCATACGCTGTATGGGATCCCGCGAGTCTGAAACACCTGCCTCGCCCAGTAACCCGAGGGCAACGCCCAGAGCGCGAAGATATGATCAATGGCATGGCGCTCGACAACGTCAAAGAGCGCAGCCTTGCCTAATCGCAGTACCTGCAGGATTTTCGGCCAATGCGTCAAATTCATTGGGTGCAAGAGGGACAAGGGAAGATAAGGCGCCCTAAAGCGCCGAATCGAGTAATCAGGGCCCCCCTCAACATCTTCCCTTAGTCCTGGAGCTAGGACAGTCACCCGTGCATACCTGGCTAATTCCTCTGCAAGATCACTCACGAAAGATCCCGCTGCCTCACTTCCTGGCTGCCCTCCAGGAAATGAAGTGGTCACAATGACAATGTGAGACATCTATTTATTTCTTTACCAGGATGAGGCGATAGCCAAATGGCATCATCGTATCCTTAGGAGCTAACTTCGCAGCAGCCCATGAAACTACATTACTGAAAAAGATCAAGAACGGAAGAAGCAATATGAATATCGCAGCTACATGCCTTCTGTGAATCCAGTTGATGACCGTCTTACTCAGCGCAATGTTGACCAATAAACACGCCGATTCGAGCGGTTGCCCAAACGCTACCTCATCCTCGATACAAAACCCGGCGCCCTCAGCAAGTGCCTCTAGCCCAAAACGAGTCCACCGGTAAAAATCCAGCGGTGCATCATGTATCGGATAAATGAATGGCACCTGAAGAACCAGTTTGCCGCCAGGCCTAAGTACCCGTCTAATCTCACGCATACACACTTCCGGCCTCGGCAGGTGCTCAAGGACATCAAGTAGCACGACACAGTCAACGCTGACATCCCTCAATGGCAACGCCTGGGCATCCGCAAATAGATCAGGCGTTGAACGGTACCATTCCACCGCGGTTTGATAGTAATCAAGACCAAAATACCTCACGTGCGAGGGAAGGTATTTTTTCAGTGGCTTGGCAGCGCATCCGATATCAAGAACCACGCCACCGACCAACTGCGCCACTTCGACCAAGTTTGTTTGCTGCCTGCGAAAGATTAACCACTGAGGATGAAGGGGAGTACGTTGAAGGGGATTCAGCCATCTCCGTATCAAGGAAAGATCCATGCCAGTTCTTTATTTTACCTTTTGGCCGTATACAAGCGTTGTAACCTGCTCAGATATCAAACCAATAAGGAAAACGATAACCGCAATAATAAACAGTAATGCGCTCATATTAGTGAACCGGGAGTAAGCCATGTATGTGTATGCATAGTACGCACTACCTGTTAGGAAGAAAGCAAAGCTAACAGGCAAGAATATTTTTAACGGCGCGTAAAGAGTACCAATCTTAAAGATGATAATCAGGAACCGGATCCCATCCCGAAGTGGCCGTATATGACTGGTCCCCAGACGCTGCCTCGTCTGCACCGGCACGTAGGTCACAAAGTATCCCGCTCGAAAGAATGCCATGGTGATTGACGTCGGATAGGAAAAGCCGTTCGGGAGAAGATGAAGCAACTCTTTAAACTTATCCGCAACAGCGACTCTGAAACCGGATGTGAGATCGGAAATAGCGTGGCCAACGATCCAGCTAGCAAACCGATTATACAGCGCGTTTGCCCACCAGCGGCCAAGGTTAGCGTGCGATACCCGGTCGCGCGCCCCCACGACCATATCAAAGCCCTCGTCCAGTTTTGCTAATAACCTTTCTATATCCCCAGGGTCATGTTGACCATCCGCATCCATGAATACCAAGACATCCCCACGCGCGCTCCTGGCTCCGGACTTAATGGCAGCGCCGTTGCCCATCCCGTACATTTGGCGAAGCAAGCGAACATGATGCTGCTGGCATAAAGCTGTTGTATCGTCGGTCGATCCATCATCGACCACAATGATTTCCGCATCAGGGTATTTGTTCGATAGCTCCGGCAGTAGCTGTGCGAGACCTGCCGCTTCATTGCGAGCTGGGAGTATGATGCTGACTTTTCTCGTCATGCAAGAATCAATACCTAACCATGACGTCTACACAAACGTGAACTTATCACATCAGGGAAGAACATCAATAGATGTATGATTAATTACCAGAACTCTCTTGCAACACCGCACCCGCATTCGACCCGCCGCGCGCCTCAGCTATGCGCTTGCCTATCCTCTCCATAAACGGTGTGTAGTCCATCAAGGAGTTCCGAGAAACCGCCGTAGCCCTTGCGTAATAAGCACTCGCGCGTTCAGTATCGCCGAGCTCAATTAGCCATTCACTCGCCAAGAACAGTGGGATCGGGTCGTCCGTGACAAGCTTATGCCCTTCATCGAGCGTCGCAATTGCCTCATTGGGTCGCTTTAGCAACCAGAGATAGTGGGCCTTGTACACAAGCAACTTAAGACGGTTGCTCTTACCTTGTATCGGCAACGCAAGCGCTTTGGTTAATAGGGCCAGATACTCGTCCGGTGGGAATTCGCACTTGCCGTCTAAACCCAAGTTGGCCAGATCAATGAGTCCAATCACGGCGTAGTTGTCAATGGGCGGATTTAATTTATCGCGCAATCCGAGTAGGACGCCTTCCGTGAGGGCGCCCGCCTCACGACACGCGATATATACACCCTGCAGCCTTGCACCTGGACTATGATGCGGCGCCAGTACGACCTTCGCCTCGCTGTATCGAGCCGCGTCCGTGAGGAGTCTGGCCAAGACTGTTGCCAGCCTCTGCGATCGAGGGTGCACCCTCATCATCTCGGTGTACAACGTCCCCTCAGATGCCCACGTGGTCGCTCTAAGCAGCGTCACAAAAGCAAGTACTGCGACCGTGAGTACGGCAAGAGCGGACGCGGCTCGCCGATTGATCCCAAATTGCATAACGAGCGCGACTACCGCAACCAAGAACCCGTACGAGGGCAGATAGTTGCGATGTTCGAACATAATCTCGAGCGGCAGGATTGTGGACTCTAATAGATGGGCGCAGAAAAAGAACATGATACCGAAGCTTACTAACGGATTCCGTCTCCTCATGACCCATGCGAACCACACAAGCCCTATGATCGTAATTAACGACAGCAGGGTCGTCGGTGGTGTCAACCAACCTTTCGATAGCACAATGTCATCGTGCACGAACCCCATGTTTTGTTGTAATGGAATAAGCAACTGATAAAGGTAGATCACGAGCACTCGCAATTCAGTGAGCAGACGCTCAGTCAGCGTAAATTCCCGCATTACATAGCCTCGTAGCACAAGATCATCGAGGTTCAACGCGAGATAAAGGCCGGCAACTGTGACAGGGGCAGCAAGAACAACGGCAAGGGTCGTCTTGTTAAGGAACGATGTTGGTTGAAGGATTTTAAATCGGAACAGGAAGACTTCGAGCAGGATCAGGTAACAAGGAAACAACACCGCATTTTCCTTGCTAAAAACAGCCAGCGGCGCAAAAACGAAGAATGCCAAGGTAATCGGCAATCCACCCGGTCGTCCCGCGATCTGGGCTTTTCGGCCCAACACATAACTTAGCAAGCCAGCAAAGGTAAACAACGCCGACAATTCAGTCATGCGTTGCACAGTGTAGAGGACAGTACTGACGTGCAGGGGATGGAGCAACCACATAGTGCTTACGGCTGCCCCGGCGAGCCAATGGGGCGCATCGTCACGGCCCTCTCGAACAGAAAAAAGACAGGCTGATAACCAGAAGACCACAAGCCCCGTCAACAGATGGATCATGAGATTCGTGTGCTTCCAGCGAGGGATTGCATCGCCACTCGTCATGGCATTCAAGAGGAAGGTCGCCATGGCCACCGGTCGCTTCAGGGGCCCGCTGCTATCGAAGAGATAGGCAGCCCAGTTTTCGCGGGTCAGCTTGCCACTGTAGAGGGGTGCAAGGTGGGGGACATCATCCAGCACTAAGGGGCCTTGTAGCCCCTTCCAATAGGCCCCTAGGCAGATCAGCAAGGACAGCATGAAGGCCGCCCCCGCCAACACATTCCAGTCAGGCCTTTGCACTAATCTAAGGTTTCCATGATCTGGGAGGTGTCCGGGTGCCTGGCTTTTGCGGCCTCACCGCTGGCGCTGGCCTTAGCCCTTGTCATGGCATCCTGCAGCATCCTCGCGTGGTTTAGGATCATGGTGCGGTGCGCGCCCAAGCGATCCAAGGACTCGGACTGCAGGAGTTCGCCCTCCGCTTTCGCAAACTGACCGGTGGCGATGAAGAGCTGCACAAGATTAAGTCGATAGCGTACGACGCTGGGCTCCATCGCCACGATGTCAGAGAGCACAGTTTCAGCACGCGCTAAATCCCCCATCACATTAGCGTAGTAGGCCCCGAGCCATGTCAGCAGCAGGGCCTCGGTCGCGGGACTGACGGTCGGATTAGCCAGTGCCGCATGGAATATCGCAATCACCTCATCATGCCCTAGCTTGCAGCGCCCGCTCCTTTGACATTCAACTAAAAACTTGAGGTCGATGACCTCGCCAACCTGATAAGGCTTGTCTCGAAGCCGCTCTCGTAGCAAGGCGAGCAATTCTGGATCCGGTTCACTGTTGTTAAGATAGGCAAGTTGGATCAAGGCAAACAGCGGCTTGTTGCGGTTGTCATCCAGCGCTATCGCCTTATGGAAATGTTCCCTTGCCCGTTTGCTGTATTCAGGGTTTCGCTCACGACTAAAAAGTATGAAGTAGATCCTTCCTAGCTCATACTGGGCACGGGGAGAATCCGGGTGATGAGCTACCTCGACAGCCGTCTGGGTTACCGGATGGCGCCACTGGTCGGCGCGGATGAGCGTCACAAAGGCATATAGCCCGATCAGCGCGACGCCGGCGAATCTAATGGCACGATGATACGTCGCATGCCCCGGCGGCAAGAAGACATAATAGAAAAACGCAATCAGGGGTCCGAGGGCCGGAAGATAATTCCGGTGTTCGTGCACCAACTCCAACGGGATGACCGTCGACTCCAGGCTGTGGCCAGCAAGAAACCAAAAAACGGCAAATGCCACAAGTGTCGCACGGCGGCGCACCTTCCACCCCAGCACACCAAGCAACAGGAGGCCAAGCACTGCCCAGAGTGTGGACGGGGGCGAGAAGAGCCCGGTGGAGATCGCGATATCGTCATGAAAGAGCCCGAGTGCAACCGGGTTTGGTACAAGCACCATCGCAAGGTAGAACCACAAGACCCGCGCTTCACTTAAGAGGCGCCCCCCCGGGTCAAACGGGTGAATGAGGTAGCGTTCGGTGAGCCATTCTGGATGCGTGAGCAGGTAGGTGGCTGCCATGAGAAAGGGCGCGAGCAAAAATAGCCCGTAATAGGCCGCGATCCAGTAGCTGTCCTCGCGCCGGCGTGCCTGAAACCGAAGGAGAACAGACTCGCAGGCCAGGGCATAGAGCGGCAAGAGGGCACCGGACTCCTTGGAAAGGATGGCAAGGCCGCCAAATGAGGCCGTGCCCAAAAATAGCCACAGCGCACCTGGCTTCCCCACCAACTGGCGCAAGCGTCCGGTGAGATAACACAAAAGGCCGAGCAGAATAAATGAGGCCGAAAGGCTCGTCATCCGCTGCACCACATAGAGCACAGCGGTCAGGTTCAACGGATGCAACAACCAGGCGCCAGTAACACCAAGCGCCAACCACCCAATCGTCTCGCGAGCTAAAGGGCGGGCGGTGATGTGGCGATAGGCGCGCAGCAGGAGACACACCAGAGCATAGATCAGCACCCCATTGACAAGGTGGATGAAGAGATTCGTCAGCTTGAAGTAAAAGGGGTTAAATCCCCCCAGAACGTGGTTGAGCGCAAAACTCAACATGCTGATCGGGCGCTTGAATGGGCCGGCGTAACCCGAGAGGCTCGCCTCCTTAAGTCCCTCTAGAGACCACCCCTCAACGGCAAGACGCTCATTCATCAGAATGTTGGGTTCATCATCAAAGGCGAAACCGCCAGAGAGCCCCGGGGCGTAGACTAAGGCGGTGAGCACCAATAGAAACAGCAGGGTGAGCGCGCGCATCACGCGTAGGTTATTCGATAATTCAGCGAACTAAAAAAAAGACGCCCCATGCGGGGCGTCTTGTGAGTTGCTATCAACCTAACTTACGGTCTGCAGGAAGCCGGCCGGTATTTGACCAGCAACGAGCCACCCGTGGTGCACGTCCATTGCACAGCCCCGACGTTATTGGTGGGCGTCAGCAGCAGGGTCGTACCAGCCGCATCGGGCGGAAGGCCCGTGGCCCCCAAGGTGACCGTAATGACACCGCCAGCGGCGATGGCGACCGATCGAACGCTATTACCAGTGATGCTGGCTGCAGGTGGCAAGCCGACCGAGGCGTTCGTGCTCGGGAAGTTACCGTTGGTTGCAAACCACTCGGACACGCCGGTCTTCGCCGCCGAGGCCAGGCTCAGCGCCTCAGAGACCTTGGCGCGTACCGTATAGTCCTGGTAGGCGGGAATGGCAACCGCCGCCAGGATACCGATGATGGCCACTACGATCATCAGCTCGATGAGCGTAAAGCCCTGTTGGAACGTCTTCATGTCGCATCTCCTAAAGTTCATGTCGTGCATGTGTGGGAAAAACTGAATCGCTACATTGCTTGCTGGCTGCCGGAGATTACCGGGGCAGAGCCAGACGTTACGCGCGGTGTCTTCACACGCGGGCGATGCCTCTATAGGCAAGCAGGATCTGTGCCAGCCGAAGTATAGTGGGCGTTTCAGCCCATTTTCTGTGATCGCCATCACAGGGTATGAACGCACCTTTGTGATCGGCATCACAACAAAGAGGCCATCGCAGCGCTACCGACTTGCCGTCTGTGACCGGGCAATCGGCCACGTAAGTGCTGAAAGTCAGCAACATTTGCTGCACTCCAGCAACTTTTAGTCGAGCCCGAGCTTTTGTAGGCGATAGCGGAGCGCGCCAAAGCTGATCCCGAGTAATCTCGCCGCGGCCGTCTTATTCCATCGGGTCTGTTCCAGCGCATTCAGGATCTTGTCTTTCTCGACCTGCTCAAGGTAGGGCTCCAGTGCAGCGCTCTTCTCAGGTGCCGAGTCCGATCGGGTCTCTGCAGGTAGTTGCAGATCGCCTCGCTTGATGAGGTTTCGGTCACAGAGCGTCATGGCCCGTTCCAGGATGTTCTCAAGCTCCCTGACGTTGCCCGGAAAGCGATAGGCTTGCAGCGCCTGCAGTGCGTCTGGGCTTAAGCTCGGCGTATCGGTCCCGCCCTTCTCTGCGAGACGAATCAGAATATAGTCGACGAGCGGTGGGATGTCTTCGGTACGTTCGCGAAGCGGCGGGACATGCAGTTCGATGACGTTAATCCGATAGAAGAGATCCTGGCGAAACTCCCCTTTTGCGACCAGCGCGCCCAGGTCTTTATGGGTGGCACTTAAGATGCGTACATCGACCGGCAACTCCTTCTGTGCACCCACGGGACGGATCGATTTCTCCTGGATTGCGCGCAAGAGCTTCACCTGCATGTGCAACGGGAGCTCTCCCACCTCATCCAGGAACAGGGTGCCTCCCTGGGCGGCCTGAAACAGACCATCCTTATCCGATACGGCACCAGTAAAACTGCCCTTTCGGTGGCCGAAGAACTCGCTCTCCATCAGATCTGGGGGGATCGCCCCACAGTTGACCGGCGCGAATGGCTTCCCCGCACGCGGTCCCTGCTCATGAATCATGCGCGCTACCAGCTCCTTGCCTGTCCCAGACTCGCCACTGATGTAGATCGGCGCCTGACTCCGGGCGAGCTTGGCAATGGTGGCACGGGTGCGCTTCATGGCTTCGCTATCGCCGATTAGATCTGACGCAGGCTCTGCCTTCTGCTGAGAGAGGCTCAGCGCGTTGTTCACCAGGGCACGCAGCACGGCGAGATCCACAGGCTTGGTAATGAAATCATAGGCGCCCGACTTTAGGGCCTGAATGGCAGATTCCATGTTGCCATGGGCCGTGATCACGGCCACCGGAATGCTCGGATAATGCTGCTGTATATAAGAAACAAACTCGATTCCGTTGCCATCTGGCAACTTGATGTCTGTCAAACACAGATCGAATCGTTCCTTACGCAACAGTTCGCGAGCCTCGCCCAGATCGACCGCGCACCGACTTTCAACGTCCATACGTTTTAGGGTGATTTCGAGGAGCTCACGGATATCCGGCTCATCGTCAATAATTAAGGCAAGTGGGGAACTCATTGGATGCTCAGATGCTGTCTTCCAGGGTGGGCAAAGCTTATTCGAAAACAGCACCCTTCTTTCGTATTCGCATAGAGGCTAAGCGAGGCCTGATTGGATTCGCATAACTCGCGTGCGATATATAACCCTAAGCCCGTCCCTTGAGGTTCGGTGGTAAAAAAGGGTTCGAAGAGTTGTTCAGCGAACTCCTCAGGTATTCCCGTCCCATGGTCTATAACGTCCAAGTGAGGACGTTCTGTCTCGCGCCGCAGTCCATAGTTGATTTCCAATAGCGGTATTCCTTTACTATAGCGTAGCCCGTTTTCACAGAGGTTCCACAAGACCTGATGTAACTGGCTTGCATCCATTGTAACCTCCATGTCCTCGCTGTCTCCGGCAATCATGATTGCCGCTCTTGGAATTTGCTGGCGGCTTGTGAATTCATCAACAAACGCCTCCAACCACGGTTGCACCTTGATACTTTTTGGAGTGGTCGACGCCCGTGGCTTAATGTGCATAATGTCTTCGATTATGTCGTTCATGCGCGCGGACTGTTCGATGATGATTCGAAGCAATCTGTCATCCTCGGGAGCCAACGAGCGTGACTCAGACAAGAGCTGCCCAGCATGACTGATAGCGCCGAGCGGATTGCGTATTTCGTGGGCGATACTCGCGGTAAGGCGACCAAGGGAGGCAAGTTTCAACTGCTGTGCGCGCTGTCGCATTCTGGAAGCATCTTCCAGGAAGACTAGGACGCCCGCACGCGCATCCGAGCCCAGGCGGGTAAACGACACCTGGACATCCACTTCACCATGCACAGGCCGCATCAGCCGCAATGGAGTCCCATGCAGAGCAAGCCAGCTATCCATCTGCGCCGCAAGATCGGGTGATACGCCTTCGATGCGCTCGCCTTCAAGCGAACCGTTCAACCCCAGAAGCCGGCGTGCCGAATCGTTGATACGCCTTACCCGACGTTTGTAATCTAACACCACGATGCCGGACTGCATCCGCTGGACGATATGCTCATTAAGACGCGCCAGATTTTCGAGATCCACGCCACGCTGGGCAGCCAAGGTCTCGCTTTCATGGGCACGCGTTGCCAACACGTGACCCAGAAAGGCTGTGGCGAAAAAGGTAGCGCCCAGAAAGCCTGCATGCGTATAGTTCGCGAATGGGAAAAAGTCGAATGCAAATGCATAGACCTCCTCCGCCAGCACCGCCAAGGTGGCAATGGCAGCAAAGAGTATGGCCGTGCGTCCCGCAGTCACCAGACTCCCGCCGGCAATCACGACTACAAGCAACATTCCAAGCCCGCTACTCACGCCCCCGCTCGCGTGCATCATTAATGTGATGGCAATGATATCCAGCAGCACATGAACAAATACCTGGACGGTATAACGGGGTAAGCGATGGTGGACCGCAAACTGAAGACCAATCGCGCCCGCGAAATAGATGTTCGCGACAATAAAAAAGAGGGGCCTGTCGAATATGCCGAGCGTAGCTGGCAAGGTCCCCATCCAAATCAGAACGACACAGGTCCCGGAGAGGACAAGTCTATACAGATTAAAATAACGCAGCGCCCTCCATGACATTGCCCTGTTTGCCTCTTGGCTGAAAAATGCCGCACTCACGATGAATGATTTCTATTTAATGATGCCTTATGTTCGCTGCTGCAAAACGTCTGATCACCTGCCCTAACCGCTTCATCCGATGTAACATACAAACCGCAATAGGCACAGCGTACCATGCGGGTGACCTCCGGAGCGGATCTTGTGTTCCGCTCTTTGATAACGCGATGACGCAACCACTTGATCACGCTCAAGGCCAACCAGATCACAACGACAATGACAAGAAGACGCAACAGCCCCATACAAAGAATCCTACGCGCGAAATAACTCCTTGCAACTTAGATGAAGTATTAACCATAGCGTAGAGCACGTCGTTCCAATAGGACAGTGTCTCAGCTATAGTCGTCACTCAATGAAGAAAGCTGATAATATCCCAACGCGGTCTAAGTCGATTCGCTTAGGCTCACCCAGTAGGGGAGATTAGACAAAAATCCTTCTGGCCTGAATGAAACTCCACGAATACCAGTCAAAACAGCTATTCAGAGAGTACGGTATCCCGGTTCCGCTTGGCAAACCTGCACGGTCGATCCGCGAGGCGCTACATTACGCCAAGGAAGTGGAAGGACAGGGTTGGGTCGTGAAGGCACAGGTGCATGCTGGCGGGCGCGGCAAAGCGGGCGGCATCAAAGTCACACGCAGCCTTGAAGAACTCGAAGACATCGTGCGCGGGATGCTTGGCACAAGGCTTATCACTAATCAATCGGGCGCCTCCGGGCAGCCCGTCTCCTGTGTTCTGGTAGAGGCGATCACCCCATCCGTGTGTGAACTGTATCTCGGGCTGGTTATCGACGGGGCCTGCCGACGGATTGCGGTCATTGCCTCGACAGCTGGCGGCGTTGACATCGAGGAAGTCGCGGCTAGACAACCCGACAAGATCTATACGGTGACAGTGGACCCCACGCTTGGACTCAAGGGGTTTCATTGCCGCCGCGTTGGATTTTCGCTAGGTCTCGATGAAAAGCAGCGCAAACAGCTCAGCCAAATAATGGATGCGCTATACAGACTATTTATAGACAAGGATCTCACCCAAATCGAGATCAATCCGCTGATTGTGACTGAGGGCGGGGACTTAGAGGCGCTCGATGCCAAGATAAAGATCGATGACAACGCGTTATTCCGCCAGCCTGATCTCGCGCAGTGGCGCGATCCGACACAGGAGGATCCCAAGGAAAGCGCCGCCAAGCGTTTTGACCTCAACTACGTTGCATTAGATGGAGATATTGCTTGTATGGTGAACGGCGCGGGGCTCGCGATGGCGACCATGGATATCATCAAGCTCCATGGCGGTGAGCCTGCGAATTTCCTCGACGTCGGTGGCAACACAACCACCGAGAAAGTATCGGAGGCCTTTAAGTTGATCGTCTCCGATCGTCAGGTTCGGGCCATACTGGTGAACATCTTCGGTGGCATCGTGCGCTGTGATTTGGTTGCCGAGGGCATCATCAAAGCAGTACAACAAGTAGGAGTAGGGGTGCCTGTCGTCGTGCGTCTTGAGGGGACAAGCGTCGAGCTTGGGCGCGAATTCCTTACACAAAGTGGCCTTCCCATTATTACAGCGCATGACCTCGCGGAGGCGGCGCAGAAGGTTGTCGATGCCGCACGAGCCAGCCGCTGATGGCCATCTTGGTCGATAAAGGCACGAAAGCGATCTGTCAGGGTTTCACCGGCCAGCAAGGAACGTTCCATTCGCAACAGGCACTGGACTACGGCACGCAGCTTGTCGGGGGCGTTACCCCGGGACGGGGTGGAACTCGTCACCTCGGTTTACCGGTTTTCAATACTGTGGATGAGGCCGTGCGTGAGACCGGAGCGGATGCGAGCATGATCTACGTACCGGCCGCCTTTGCGACTGAGGCCATCGCCGAGGCGGCCGAGGCTGGGATCCAGATTATCGTCTGCATCACGGAGGGGATCCCTCTATTGGACATGCTGAAGCTCAAGGCGAGCCTAGCACAGTATCACGATGTGAAACTGATCGGCCCAAACTGCCCAGGCGTCATTACGCCTGGCGAATGCAAACTCGGCATCATGCCGGGCGACATCCATATGCCCGGCAGCGTTGGGATTGTCTCCCGCTCCGGTACACTGACGTACGAAGCCGTTCATCAGACCACTCGGTGTGGGCTAGGCCAAAGTACCTGCGTCGGTATCGGTGGCGACCCCATTCATGGCACGAGTTTTATCGACTGCCTCGCGTTGTTCGAGCAGGATCCCCATACCAAAGGGATCATCCTGGTCGGTGAGATTGGAGGAACTGCCGAAGAGGACGCGGCCAAATACATCAAAGCAAACGTGATGAAACCCGTCGTTGCGTACATCGCAGGTGTCACCGCGCCACCCGGGAAACGCATGGGTCACGCCGGTGCAATTATTGCAGGTGGCAAAGGTACAGCAGAGGATAAGTATACCGCCCTTGAGGTGGCCAGCGTGTTAACTGTCCGCTCGCCCGCTGATATGGGGGCGCGCATGCAAGAGGCATTAGGATAAACTCGGACGTCCCAGAGTATCGTTCGCCTTATCTAAAAAAGCCTCACAATGACAACGAATCATTCCGCGCTCCGGATCGTACTTGCGCAGCTAAACCTCTGTGTCGGCGATATTCAGGGGAACACCGAGCGCATCATTGCCGCTGCCCTTGAAGCCCGTGATACTTATCACGCCGATGTCGTTGCCTTCCCAGAACTCGCGATAACAAGTTACCCACCAGAAGATCTCCTTTTAAGACCAGGACTTCACCGCGCGGTAAGAAAGGCACTCCTGCGCCTAGTGAACGAAATTCAAAACATCAGCATGATTGTTGGTTATCCCCTCTATCACGAAAATCGGATTTATAACGCCTGTTCACTCATACAGGATAGCCAAACCATCGCGACCTACCACAAGCAACTCCTGCCCAACTATAGCGTCTTCGATGAAAAGCGCTACTTCGCCCCAGGAGAACAGGCTTGCGTCGTCGAACTCAAAGGCATCCCTACCGCGTTAACGATCTGTGAAGACATTTGGGAGCCGGGCCCCACGCAGCTCGCATGCGAGGCGGGAGCACAGCTGATGATCAATATCAACGCGTCGCCCTATCATATCGGCAAGGCGGCTGAACGCGAGCAGCTGCTCAAACGCCGCGCCAAAGAAGGTAACATGCCTATCATTTATCTCAACCTCGTTGGCGGCCAGGATGAACTCGTCTTCGATGGCGGATCCATGGTCGTGAGCCACGATGCCGCCACGACTTTCCGTGCCCCCGAGTTTGAAGAAGGCCTTCACATGGTGGAATTTGAACGCAATCAGACCATTCGGCCTAAGCGTGGGGCCTATCACGCACCGCTAGAAAAGGAGGAAAACATTTATAATGCCCTCGTCCTTGGTGTCCGCGACTATATTAACAAGAACCAATTCGCCGGCGCGGTACTGGGTCTTTCAGGCGGGATAGACTCCTCACTGACGCTACGCATCGCCGTGGATGCCATTGGAAAGGAACGCGTTGAGGCTTTGATTATGCCCTCGCGCTATACGGCAGACATGAGTGTTGAGGACGCTCGCACCCAAGCCAATGCAATGGGGATCTCCTACCAGATCATCTCCATTGAACCGCCTTTCACCGCATTCACTGAAAGCCTGCGGAATGTCTTCTCTGGAGTACCTATAGATGCTACTGAGGAAAACATCCAGGCCCGCTGCCGCGGCGTGTTGCTTATGGCGCTGTCGAACAAAAAAGGAAAAATGGTGCTCACCACTGGCAACAAGAGCGAAATAGCGGTGGGGTATGCGACGCTCTACGGTGACATGGCCGGCGGCTTTGCCCCGTTGAAAGACGTCTCTAAGACGCTCGTGTACCAACTCGCGCGATGGCGCAACCGCATTGATGGTGTGATACCACAACGCGTATTCGACCGAGCACCCACAGCGGAACTCGCACCGGACCAAAAGGACGAAGATAGCCTTCCTCCTTATTCAGTCCTAGATCCCGTGTTGGAACGTTACGTTGAGCTCGATCAAACTCCGGATGAAATCATCCAGGCCGGTTTCGATCCACGCACGGTGAGAACGATCGTATCCATGGTGAATCGAAACGAATACAAACGCCGGCAGGCCGCACCTGGCGTGCGCATTACCAAACGCGCTTTCGGCCGCGATCGCCGTTATCCAATTACTTCCATGTACAATGAAACTTGAAACCTGAAGCCCTAGTGCTTGAATAAAGCATTCCATTGTTATGGGGATTAACACGCGTCACGGCTATTTCACCACGATGGCATCGATCTCCGCGATTGCCGGGTTGTCCGGATAGTTCAACTTCAGCACTCGCAGGGCATCGTTAGATAGCTCGTTGAGCCCCATGATCTTATAGGCCTTGCACATCACCACCAAGGCGTCGGGGACGGCCGTCGTGCGCGGGTAGTTTTCGACGACGTAGCGCCCGCGATTCGCTGCTGCCAAATAGACACCACGCCGCATATAGTAGTACGCCACATTAACCTCGTATCTTGCCAGCATGTTACGCAAGTAGAGCATCCTGAGCTTCGCGTCTTCAACATATATGCTGTCCGGATAGCGTTTCACGAGCTCCGAGAAATCGCGAAAGGCTTGAAGCGCAGATCCCGGATCACGTTGTGAAATGTCAATAGGTAAATAAATATGTATCAGGGTCTTCCCCATATTGAAGTTAGCGAGCCCTTTTAGGTAATACGCATAGTCGACGTTCGGATGTTGTGGATACAGCTTGATGAAGCGGTCGCACGCCGCTATCGCTGAATCCGGCTCACCGTTCTTGTAATAGGCGTAGGCCACATCTAATAGGCCCTGTTGGCCATAGATGCCAAACGGATATCGTGCTTCTAGTTTCTCATAGTATTCGATGGCATCTTTGTAGTTTCCTTGATCAAGCTTGCCTTTGGCATAGTCATATAGGCGCTCGGCAGACCAATCTTCGGTCGGGTCTTTCTTAGCCCCAAACCACGCGCAGCCTGCAATGGCCAAAAGAATGACGAGTGTAATGACTTGACGCATCTTGCTCGGGTACCCAATAAATATCGAGTTATTATTTAGTCCCGTTACCCTATTGTGACATCGATTCAATATACATCATCGCTACAACACTGTAACCTCGCTGCATAAACAGCCATGGCCCATGACTGACACTGAGCACCTAACTGCCGTGATCCCCCCAGAATTCGCGGGGCGACGTTTAGACCAAGCGCTCGCCGCGCTGTTCAAGGGACATTCGCGAACGCGGCTCCAAGCCTGGATCCGCAGTGGGAACGTGCGCGTGGATGCAACCGAAGCACGCCCAAAAGACCGCGTGCGTGGAGGCGAGCGTGTCGTCATTTGGGCTCACTATGACAGTAATGATGCCCCAAGTGCACAGGACTTACCGCTGGAGGTCTTCTTTGAAGACGATGCCTTGCTCATTATCAATAAATCCCCAGGAGTCATCGTGCACCCCGGCGCCGGAAATCGAGATGGCACTCTGCTGAATGCCCTACTCCACTACGACAGAGCGCTCGCTAAAGTCCCGCGTGCCGGGATCGTGCACCGCCTCGACAAAGGGACATCGGGTCTGATGGTGGTTGCGCGAACACCCACCGCGCACACGGATCTGGTAGCCCAACTCAAGGCCCGCAACGTGCAGCGAGAATATCAGGCGATTGTCACAGGTGTCATGACGGGGGGCACACGTGTGGATGCGCCCATCGGCAGGCACCCGACGCGCCGGACCCAAATGGCGGTAGTTGCACGCGGAAAGCCCGCCGTCACGCAGTGTCGGATCATTCGCCGTTTTCGTACACACACTCATGTCAAGCTCAATTTAGAAACGGGGCGAACCCATCAGATCCGGGTGCATATGGCCCACCTGGGCTATCCCATCGCGGGCGATCCAGTCTATGCTGGGCGCAGATCTCTACCGAAAAACGCGAGTGAACGCGTGACCAACGCTATCAAAGCACTCTCTCGCCAGGCCTTGCACGCATCGGGTCTAAGCTTGCAGCACCCCCTATCGGGCAAGCCCCTGCGATTTGATGTACCGCTGCCTGCCGATATGCTGAAGCTCATAACCGAATTGTCCGACGATGCCGCAGGGCCCATCTAACGTCGGCTGGATTGAAGCCGATTGGCCCGCCCCTTCATGGATCCACGCGGTAACAACCACGCGGGATGGGGGTGTCAGCGCGCCTCCGTTTGCGGGGCTCAATCTGGCCGAAGAGGTTGGTGATCGTCCTGAGGCGGTAGCCTACAATCGATCGTTACTAAAAGACTGCCTGAGGCTGCCTAGCGAGCCAAACTGGCTCAAGCAACAACACGGTACCCGCGTGATTGAGATCCCGGACGCCGGCAAAAATCGCGAAGTTGATGGCGCTTGTACAGAGCAAGATGGGGTGATCTGCGCGGTGCTGACAGCGGATTGTCTGCCGCTGCTGCTCTGCGATCGCCAAGGGACACGTGTGGCGGCCGTGCACGCGGGTTGGCGAGGCCTGTCGGCCGGCGTCATCGAGGCGGCACTTGCACTGTTGCAACGCCCAGCCAATGAGGTCCTGGCCTGGCTGGGTCCCGCCATCGGTCCGCAAAAGTACGAGGTGGGTCCGGAGGTGCGTGATGCATTCTTGGAGAGCACCAACAGTGCCAGCAAGGCATTTGCGTCGCACAGTCCGGGGCACTGGCTCGCTGATCTCTATGGGCTTGCGCGGGGACAACTACGGGAACGGGGTATCACGAAAATCTACGGTGGCAACTACTGTACGTTCAGCGACCCCGATAACTTCTTTTCTCACCGACGAGACGGTGCCACCGGGCGCATGGCTACGTTAATTTGGATAGAGAGCAGCGCATGAATACGAACTTGAGGTCTGCATTCTGCCGCATAATGCGCAAATCACACCGCTATGCCAAAGAAACAAAATAAAAACAAACCTAATTCATTCCGCGAAAGCGTCGACCAGATGGTCGCTCGTGCTTTCCGCGTGCTCGACCTCGACCCAGGGGTCGCAGCCGCTATTCAAGCGTGCAACGAGATCTTGCAAGTCAAGTTTCCAGTGGATATTCGCGGACGGATCGAGGTGTTCACTGGCTGGCGCGCCGTGCATAGCACACACCGCTTACCTGCGAAGGGGGGAATTCGCTATTCGCCCATCGTCAACCAAGACCAAATCGAGGCAATGGCCGCGCTGATGACCTACAAATGCGCCATCGTCGATGTTCCGTTCGGCGGTTCTAAAGGCGGCTTGCTGATCGATCCGCATAAATACGATCGAGATGAGCTCGAACGGATCACGCGCCGCTTCGCCGGTGAGCTAGCGCGTAAGGGCTTTCTAAGTCCGGCAACCAACGTGCCCGCACCGGATCTAGGCACGGGTGAGCGCGAGATGGCGTGGATCGCCGACACCTACAAACACCTCTATCCCGAAGACATTAATTACATTGGCTGCGTCACCGGTAAGCCAGTGGGTCACGGAGGGATCCGCGGTCGCAACGAGGCGACCGGACGCGGTGTCGCCCTGGGCTTGCGGGAATTTTTCCGCCACCCTGAGGACGTGAAAGCGGCCGGCCTAAGCGGCGGTCTGGGAGACAAACGGGTCGTGATCCAGGGTCTCGGCAACGTGGGCTACCACACTGCCAAGATCCTCCGTGATGAGGACAATACCAAGATCGTCGCCATTATCGAGCGCGATGGCGCACTGCTTAATGACACGGGCATCGCTGTGGACCGGGTGAAAAACTACATGAACGAGCATGGAGGCGTGCGGGGCTTTCCCGATGCAATCTACACGGATAATGGGCGGGCAGCCCTCGAGCTACCTTGTGACATTCTGATCCCGGCGGCCATGGAGGCCCAAATCACTGCGGCAAACGCAGAACGCATCCGGGCGCCTCTCATCGCTGAAGCGGCGAACGGCCCCATCACCTTCGAGGCGGACAGGATGCTGTGTGAGCGCGGTGTCACCATACTGCCCGACGCCTTCCTCAATGCGGGCGGGGTGACGGTCTCTTACTTCGAGTGGATCCGCAATCTAACCCACATGCGCTTCGGCCGCATGGAGCGTCGATGGGACGAGATGCGGGGCCAACACGTCATCTCCGCGATCGAGATGCTAACAAGCCAGACAGTACCGGATTGGATGAGAGCCGAAATCGTTCAAGGTGCGGATGAGCTTGCTCTGGTGCGCTCCGGGCTTGACGATACCATGCGGCTTGCCTATCAGGAAATTAGCGAAACTCGTCGATCCGACAACAAGATCAGCGACTACCGTACTGCGGCTTACGTTATCGCTGTCAAGAAAATTGCGCGGTCTTACGTCGAGCTGGGTGTGTACTAGCGTGGCCCCACCCCACTCTATGAGGCGGTTTTGCCTTGTCTCCCCCCGACAGGGCGATTCACGTCGAGCTCGCAACTCATACGCCCTATTGAGCGGACAGTGTGAACACGCTGCGTCCTTGATTCGCCGCATTTCGCCCCCATCTTACAAAAAGTTGTCATTTTAAGGTGTCGGCTGGATGCGACTTGATAAGCTCACCACCAAATTTCAAATGGCGTTGGCCGAGGCACAAAGCCTGGCCGTCGGGCGCGATCACCAGTACATCGAACCCTGGCATGTAATGACTGCCCTTCTGGATCAGGAAGGCGGTACGGTGCGCCACCTGCTCGCTAGGGCGGGGGTTAACGTTAATGCGCTGCGCTCTCAGCTGGGCGATGCCCTTGATCGCCTGCCCCGTGTCGAGGGCACTGGTGGCGAAGTGCACATCTCCAATAACCTTAACCGGGTGCTGAATGTGACCGACAAACTGGCTCAGCAGCGTAAAGACCAGTACATCTCCAGTGAACTCTTCGTCCTCGCGGCCCTTGAAGACAAAGGCGAGCTAGGAACGCTGCTTCGTAAGGCCGGGGCAGACATGGCTCGAATCAACGAGGCCATTGATACCTTACGTGGTGGTCAGAAAGTAGACGATCCCCAGGCCGAGGAACATCGACAGGCGCTTGAGAAATTTACCATCGACATTACGGAGCGGGCCGAACAAGGGAAGCTCGATCCAGTGATTGGCCGCGACGACGAGATCCGGCGGGTTATCCAAGTGTTGCAACGTCGCACCAAAAACAATCCAGTGCTTATTGGCGAACCCGGTGTAGGAAAGACAGCGATCGTCGAAAGCCTAGCTCAGCGCATCGTAAACGGCGAGGTTCCGGAAGGACTCAAGGATAAACGACTGCTCTCCCTCGACATGGGGGCACTTGTTGCCGGTACAAAGTTTCGTGGCGAGTTCGAGGAGCGGCTCAAGGCGATGCTAAATGATCTCGCCAAACAGGAAGGCCAGATCATCTTATTCATCGATGAATTGCATACCTTGGTTGGTGCTGGTAGGGCCGAAGGCGCAATCGACGCGGGGAACATGTTTAAACCTGCGCTCGCGCGCGGTGAGTTGCACTGTGTTGGGGCAACGACTCTGAACGAATACCGACAATATATCGAGAAGGATGCGGCGCTCGAGCGGCGCTTTCAAAAAGTTATGGTAGATGAGCCTTCGGTAGACGATACGATCGCCATCCTTCGTGGCCTCAATGAACGCTACGAAGTACATCATGGCGTAGAGATCACAGATCCCGCGATTGTGGCCGCGGCGATCCTTTCGCACCGCTATATCACCGACCGACAGCTACCTGACAAGGCGATTGATCTGATTGACGAAGCGGCGAGTCGGATCCGAATGGAGATCGACTCCAAACCAGAGTCCATGGATCGTCTCGATCGGCGGCTCATTCAACTCAAGATCGAGCGTGAGGCTCTGAAGAAGGAGTCTGATGATGCTTCGAAAAAACGGTTGGAAAAATTACAAAAAGAGATCGCCGAACTCGAGCGGGAGTATGCAGACCTGGAAGAGATCTGGAAGTCTGAGAAGGCGGCGCTGAAGGGTGCGCACCATATCAAAGAGGCGCTGGAGAGCGCGCGGCTTGAACTGGAAACTGCCAGGCGTGCCGGAGATCTAGCCCGCATGTCGGAGCTGCAGTACGGACGCATTCCGGAGCTCATCAAGCAACTGGAGGCAGCTTCCGTCGCCGAGGCGCAGACAATGAAGCTCTTGAGAAACAAAGTCACGGAAGAGGAGGTTGCGGAAGTAGTATCCAAGTGGACCGGCATCCCGGTATCCAAGATGCTTGAAGGCGAGCGCGAAAAGCTGACGCGCATGGAAGAGGTCCTCCACCAACGGGTTGTTGGACAAGACGAGGCAGTCAAAGCCGTTGCCGATGCTATTCGGCGATCCCGTGCTGGACTTTCAGATCCGAACCGCCCGAACGGGTCATTTTTGTTCCTTGGTCCTACCGGCGTTGGCAAAACCGAATTGTGCAAGGCGCTCGCGGCATTCCTGTTTGACACTGAGGAGGCGATGGTGCGTATCGACATGTCCGAATTCATGGAAAAGCACGCTGTGGCGAAACTCATTGGGGCGCCGCCTGGCTATGTGGGTTACGAGGAGGGTGGCTATCTAACGGAAGCCGTGCGTCGCAAGCCCTATTCTGTGATTCTTTTGGATGAAATCGAAAAAGCGCACCCTGACGTCTTCAATATCCTACTCCAGATACTGGATGACGGGCGCCTCACCGACGCGCATGGTCGCACTGTCGACTTTCGAAATACCGTTATCGTGATGACCTCAAACCTTGGGTCTGAGCGTATACAAGAACTCGCAGGTAAGCTCGCAGGTAAGACGGACTATCATGCGATGAAAAAGGCCGTCATGGAGATTGTCGCTCGATATTTCCGACCGGAATTCATCAACCGCGTCGATGAGATCATCGTTTTTCATGCCCTCGAGAGTGATCACATCCGCGCTATCGCTGAGATACAAGTCGATCGACTGCGGGCCCGCCTTAAAGATCAAAACATCGATTTGGAAATATCGACAGTGGCACTAGACAAGTTAGGCCGTGTCGGATTTGATCCGGTCTATGGTGCACGTCCACTTAAGCGCGCCATACAAACCCATCTGGAGACGCCACTCGCAGAAGCGATCCTTACGGGGCGGTTCGGGCCAGGAGATATCATTGCCGTTGATGTGAAAAATGACGCGCTCGCATTTAGCAAAGTGACCAGCAGCGCTGCCTGATCCAGAAGGGCGTGTCCGAGCTCTGCCATAAAGTGCCCGTAAACCCCCTCGGCGCGCCGCACCATGCCGTGGGCGCGCGTGTTAGAGCCCAGAAGAGTTGGCTATTCTGGCCATATCATCTAATATTCATTGGTTAACCCGTTCTATTGTAAAGGCATTCATAGCTCATGGCGATTTCAACCAACAAGGTCCACCTCGGGGGTCTCGCACGCAGACTGGTCGTTGACGGCTTTCTAAGCGAGGCAGATGCCCAGCAGGCCCATCAAGCGGCCCTCAAGCAAAAGATGCCATTCGTCACCTACCTCGTGGACAACAAGCTGGCCACGGCTAAAAACATTGCGCATGCCGCCGCGCAGGAATTCGGTGCGCCGCTGCTTGACATTGACGCCATGGAGATTGACCCCGGGATCACCAAACTCGTCGCACCGGAGCTCATCGAGAAACACCATGTGCTGCCACTTTTAAAGCGTGGGAAACGCCTCTATGTAGCCGTATCCGATCCGACCAACCTGCAAGCCCTGGATGAGATCAAGTTCCACGCCGGACTCAACACCGAAGCGATTCTGGTTGAAGAAGACAAACTCACAAAGGCGATCGAGCGATCTGCCGACATTGGATTCGGCAATATGGACGAGGCCGACTTTGAGGATCTGGACCGCTTAGAGGTCAGCCAAGATAAAGCAGATCAAAAAGACGATTCGGACGTCGACGACGCACCAGTGGTCCGATTTGTGAATAAAGTCTTATTAGACGCGATCAAACGGGGAGCATCAGATATCCACTTTGAACCGTATGAAAAATTCTACCGCGTTCGCTTCCGATTGGATGGCGTGTTGAGTGAGGTGGCAAAACCACCGTTGGCCCTTTCACAAAAGATCGCTGCGCGTATCAAGGTCATGTCCCGGCTCGATGTTTCTGAGCGCCGGGTGCCGCAGGACGGACGTATTAAACTCAAGATCACCCCGACCAAAGGCATCGACTTTCGCGTAAGTACCTGCCCTACACTACAAGGGGAAAAAACTGTAATGCGTATTCTCGATTCCTCGAGCGCGCAGCTCGGTATCGATTCGCTTGGCTATGAAGACTTCCAGAAAAAGCTATTTTTAGCAAACCTCCATAAACCCCAGGGCATGTTTCTTGTGACCGGGCCGACAGGTAGCGGGAAAACGGTTTCCATGTACACCGGCCTCAATATTCTTAACAAAGACCAGGTGAATATCTCGACGGTCGAGGACCCGGTCGAGATCAATTTGCCTGGGGTTAACCAGGTACAGGTCAATGAAAAGACCGGACTGACCTTTGCCGTAGCCCTCAGGGCGTTTCTGCGGCAAGACCCGGATATTATCCTCGTAGGTGAGATCCGTGACTATGAAACCGGGTCAATTGCCATAAAAGCGGCACAGACAGGCCATATGGTGATGGCAACGCTCCATACCAACAGCGCGCCAGAAACCCTATCGCGCATGGTCGATATGGGCATCCAACCCTTTGCGATTGCCACGGCCATCAATATCATCATCGCTCAGCGGCTGGCCCGCCGCCTATGCACTCATTGTAAGAAATCCATCGACTTGCCGAAACAAGCGCTACTCGATGCGGGTTTCGCGCAAGCCGACGTCGACACTGGCGTCAAAATTTATGCTCCAGTCGGCTGCAGTGAATGTAATGAAGGATACAGGGGGCGTACCGGTATCTATCAGGTCATGCCGGTATCCGACACGATGAGACGCATGATCATGGACAACGCCAATGCGGTCACGCTTGCCGATCAGGCCGTTAAAGAGGGTATTCCAGACATCAGGCGGTCCGCCATAAAGAAGGTTAAGGAAGGCATCACGAGTCTGGAAGAGATCGACCGAGTTACGCAGGAGTAAACCATGGCACAACCAGCAGTAAAGAAGGCGATGTTTGTCTGGGAGGGCGCAGATAAGCAGGGTAGGCGCGTCCGTGGGGAGATGTCAGGCACCAGCGATGCCCTTATCAAGGCCCTTTTACGACGTCAGGGCATCAACCCACTTAAGGTTAAGAAAAAGCCGAAGGCCCTCTTTGGCGGTGCCAAGAAGATCACGTCGAAAGACATCACCCTATTCAGTCGCCAACTGGCGACCATGGTGGCATCCGGGGTCCCCCTGGTGCAATCCTTTGAGATCTTGGGTCGCGGCCACGAAAAACGCAAATTGCAAGAACTCATCCTCGCTATCAAAGCCGACGTTGAGGCTGGCGGTACGCTTGCCGAGGCGCTGGCTAAGCATCCGCTGTATTTTGACGAGCTGTATATCAACCTGATCCGTGCGGGCGAACATGCGGGTATCCTCGAAGCGATATTGCAGAAGATCGCCACCTACAAGGAAAAGACCGAAACCCTTAAAGGCAAGATCAAAAAAGCCCTATTCTATCCGGCGGCGGTCGTCGTGGTGGCATTTGTCATCACGGCAATCCTGCTGATCTTCGTGATTCCTCAATTCCAGGCCCTGTTCTCCGGGTTCGGCGCCGATCTTCCCGCTCTGACACGCATGGTGATCCAGCTATCCGAGATCTTTCAGGCCTATTGGTGGGCCATCTTTGGAGCGCTCATCGGCGCCGTATGGGGTGCCATTGCGCTAAAGAAACGGTCGCTGCGGTTTGCGCACTTTCTCGACCGGCTGTCCCTCAAGATCCCCATCATCGGCGATATCCTCCACAAGGCCGCCATCGCCCGCTTCTGCCGGACACTCGCGACGATGTTCGCGGCAGGCACGCCACTGGTCGAGGCGATGGTCTCTGTAGCTGGTGCCACCGGTAACATCCTCTACTATAACGCCACCATGAGAATGCGCGATGAGATCGCCACCGGTACGCAATTGCAGGCTGCAATGCGTGGGACCAATCTATTTCCCAACATGGTCGTTCAGATGGTCGCCATCGGCGAAGAGGCCGGTTCATTGGATTCCATGTTGGGCAAGGTGGCCGACTTCTACGAAGAAGAAGTCGACAACGCGGTTGACGCACTCAGCAGCCTACTGGAACCGATCATCATGGTTGTGCTGGGTGTCCTTGTCGGTGGCCTTGTGGTCGCCATGTACCTGCCCATTTTCAAGATGGGGCAGGTCGTCTGACCGACCCAAGACGCCACAAATGGCAGGCCCATGAGGCTTGCCAGATGCGGATACGTCTATCGCGCGAACCGGCAACGCTCCCTTTCGATGTCGATCATTGCCTATCTTGAGGCCAGCCCCGTTGCCTTCGCGGTAAGTACGGGCATCATGGGCTTAATCGTCGGCAGCTTCTTGAATGTTGTGATCCACCGATTACCAAAGATGATGGAGCGCGATTGGCGATCACAGTGTGTGGAGCTATTGGCCGTTCAAGAGCCCGTGGTCGAACAGCAACAGCCCTACAATCTTGTCCATCCAGGCTCGCACTGCCCCAAGTGCGGACACGCCATCACGGCGCTTGAGAATATCCCGATTATTAGCTACTTGGTCCAGGGCGGCCGATGTAGTGCTTGCCATGCGCACATCTCCGTCCGCTACCCAGCAGTTGAACTGTTAAGTGGTGTCTTGGCGGCATTCGCCGCATGGCATTTCGGCCTCGGCTGGCAGGCGGTGGGGGCAGCGCTGCTCACATGGTCGCTCGTGGCGCTCAGCTTCATTGACGTCGACCACCAGCTGCTGCCGGATCCCATTACGCTGCCCTTTGTGTGGCTGGGCTTGGCATTTAATCTGTTCGGCATATTCACTGACGTGCAATCAAGTCTCATCGGCGCGATGGCCGGCTACTCTGTATTATGGTTAATTTATATCCTGTTTAAACTCCTCACGGGAAAAGAAGGGATGGGATATGGGGACTTTAAGCTGCTGGCCATGCTCGGTGCGTGGCTAGGCTGGCAGATGCTACCGCTCATTATCATGGGCTCCGCCCTGGTCGGGGCTATCATCGGTCTTAGCCTCATCGTTTTGCAGGGCAGAGATAAAACTAAGCCCATCCCGTTTGGGCCCTACCTTGCTTGCGCCGGTTGGATCGCGCTCATCTGGGGCAGCGACTTCACGGAGGCCTATCTGACATGGGCAAGCCCAAGCTAACAAGGCCTTGGCTTGTGGGCCTGACCGGTGGGATAGGCAGTGGCAAGACGACGGTGTGCGAGCTGTTCTCCCGCCTTGGGGTCCCGGTCATCGACACCGATGCGATTGCCCGGGATCTGGTGGCCCGTGATAAACCGGTGTTGCACGCAATCGTTGAGGCATTTGGCCCCGACGTAGTCGATGCAGAGGGCCACCTGCGCAGGGATCATCTCCGCTCTCTGGTATTTAAGGATCCCACCTTGCGCCTGCGCCTAGAATCCATACTTCACCCTCCCATCTATGATGAGTTGGACAATGAGCTCCGGCTGCTTAAGGCACCCTATTGCGTCGCATGTATTCCACTCCTTCTAGAAACCGGTGCGACTAAACGCGTGGATCGCATCCTAGTGGTAGATGCGCCCGAAGCACTTCAAATTGAACGGGTCAAGACACGCGACGGTACAGACCAAGAAGACATTCAATTGATCATGAACGCCCAGGTTCCCCGCGAAGCACGGCTGGCAGTGGCGGATGACGTGATCGTAAATGACGCCGATCTTGGTAAATTGCAGGAACAGGTAAAGACGCTTCATCACTCCTATCTTGATTTCCTTGAGCACGAGTTTGCCAGCCCTCCCCAGGTGATGGACAATTAAGGCCATTCAGCATTGATTCCTACGAGTGACGTGCAGAAAAAGATAGTTTATGAACAGCCGTTGAACGAAAGGATCCGGTTCTTCCTTCGGCTTGAGCACCTCTTCGGTATCGTCACGCACACATTAAACGGACCAAGTGAATGGGACAGCCGCGCGGCGCTGGCGGGGCTAATCGACATTGCAGATCTCTTATCTCGATCTGATGTTAAAACCGAACTCATTAAAGAACTAGAACGGAACGCTGCCACGTTGACGCGTCTCGATCAGAATCCGGGCGTAGACGATGAGCGGCTCCAAGCTGTGCTTGGCAAGGTAAATGCGCTTTTGCAAACCTTACGCCAAAACAGCTGCTATCCCGGGCAACAACTACGGCAGGACGAACTGACCATTGCAATCAAGCAACGCAGCGCGATCCCCGGCGGGACATGTAACTTTGATATCCCTGCCTACTATCACTGGCTACATAAGCCGGTGCAGGAACGCGTAGCGGATCTCAACGGATGGCTTTCCGATCTCACCGTCGTGCACCAAGGTATTGATCTTGCCCTACAGATGATTCGAAATAGCGCCACCCCGACCCGCGAAACCGCCATCAACGGGTTTTTCCAAGCACCGATCGATCCCAATGTGACCTGTCAGATGATTCGAGTCGTTTTGCCATCCATCTCCGAGTGCTTTCCAGAGGTCAGCGGCGGGAAACACCGATTTTCCGTGCGCTTCTTGGAACAGCCCACCACGGCATCTCGACCAGTTCAGACCGATAAGGCTGTCGAATTTGAATTGCACTGCTGCATTCTATGAGCCTACCCTCAAGATGCCCCGTGTGTGACAAACCGGCCGTCCGCTCCCGGGAGAACAACTGGCGCCCGTTTTGCAGTGAACGTTGTCAGCTCATTGATCTCGGCGCCTGGATGGACGGCAGTCACCGTATCATCGGAAGAGACTCGACTGGCCAAGTCGGCAAACCCTGGGATACCCATACAAGGGATAAGACCCCTCCTGAGGAGGAGTGATGGCTTCACCACGCCCCGGTACGGGCGATACATTCAATGATGACGCGCTTGGGATCGGGCGCGGACCAGATTGCGCTGACCATGCCAACGCCTTGAGCACCGACTCGCCACGCCGTCTCCAGATGTTCAGCCTGCATACCCCCTAACGCGTACACCGGCATGCGCGCGTGCTCAGCCAGTTGCCGAAATCCCTCCCAACCCAACGGCTTGGCCTCGGGATGGGTTGGCGTCGCAAACACGGGGGAGAGCACGATGAAGTCAACCCCAATGCGACCTGCGTGCAGAATCTCGGTCACATTATGGCATGAGGCCCCCACCCACTGATCCGTACCCAGTGGGCGCTCCTTGAGTTGCAGGAGCCTAGCGCTTGAGAGATGCACACCATCGGCGCCGCACCCCAGAACATCAGAAGGCGACGCATTCAATAGCAGCACCGCGCCGTGTACATCACAGACACGTCGCACCAATCTTACCAATGTCCGGTACTGATCCTCCCTGAGGCATTGGCTCCGCAGTTGGAACAGCCGCACACCGGCACGAAGGCATGTATCAAGCTTGCTTAGGAAATCGTCCCAGCCTCTATCAGGCTCAGGGCTGATAAGGTACAGCGGTGGCAAGTTGACGGCCGTGATGATCGGAAGATTGGCGATCGGAAATGCGCGCTTGCAAAGCTCTTTGCGCGCCACCCAGTCGACCTGTTGCCCCTCGCGCCCAAAAACCGTGCCATGCCACGCGTCTACGCGCCAAACATCCAGCGTAACAGATTGCTCGGGGTAATCGTGACAGATCTTGATAAGCGGCCTCGCCTGATCAACGATGACCCCCACCTCTTCAGATAATTCGCGGTGTAAGGCGTTAAGGACATCTTCATCGGCCCTGACTTTGCCACCCGGAAATTCCCACAGTCCCCCTTGGTGCACATTGGACGGGCGCCGCGCAAGCAGTACTTGCTTTGCACCGTTAAAGATGACTCCAACAGCCACATGTACCGCTTGGTGGGACACAGCAAACGATGCCCAATGTCTCGCTTAAACCCGCACCTTACAAGGCGGGCCCGGCCAAAATTCACCTACCTACCACGTACGATATTCGGCATTGATGCGAACATAATCGTAGGAAAGATCACAAGTCCACACGATTGAGGAGGCATGACCTCGTCCAAGGTCCGCACGCACTTTGACCTCGTCCTGGCTTAGCACCGCGCGGCCTTTGGCCTCGGTGTAACTGGCCGCCCGTCCGCCGCGTTCTACAACGCACACATCGTCGAGGAAAATCGACACGCGATTGACATTGAGGCCCTTAAGGCCCGCCCTCCCAAGTGCAGCCACAATGCGCCCCCAATTTGGATCGGATGCGAAAAAGGCGGTTTTCACGAGGAGCGAGTGAGCGATGGCGTATGCCACCTGGCGGCATTCTTCTTCGGTCCTGCCACCATCGACTTCTATGGTCACGAACTTGGTTGCGCCTTCCCCGTCCCGGACAATCGCCTGGGCCAAGTGTGTGCACACCTCGGTCACCGTATCACGACATGCGAGGTACTCTATACTGTCCGTCGAATCGATACAGGGCAACTGACTCTGCCCAGTCGCAATCAAAACACAGGCATCGTTGGTGGAGGTGTCCCCATCGACGCTGATCCGATTGAAAGACCGTTCCACCGCATACTGCAAGATTTGCCGCAACCCGTCCTCGTTGACGTTCGCATCGGTTGCGACAAAAGCCAACATGGTGGCCAAGTCCGGTCGGATCATCCCTGCCCCTTTTGCAATACCGGTAACCGTGATCGGGTGACCTTGGATCTGGGTTATCTTGGACATGCCTTTCGGGATCGTATCGGTCGTCATGATCGCCCGTGCAGCCTTGGCCCATCCCTTGGGCGAAAGTAAGGCAATGGCCCTCGGGATCGCGTCACCGATCGATACGACCGGCAGGGGTTCACCGATAACGCCAGTAGAGAATGGCAGCACCTCTGCAACAGAACAACCAGCGTGCTGTGCGAGTGCCTTGCAGGTCAAAAGTGTATCCTCCACCCCACGCACACCGTTTCCGGCATTGGCATTGCCCGAGTTGATAAGGCAAAAACGCGGCGCGGCCTTATGGAGGTGAGCACGCGCGATCTCCACAGGCGCGGCACAAAAGGCATTACGGGTAAATACCGCCGCGGATGACGCGCCTTCGTCGATAGACAGCACGGTGATAGCGTTGCGGTGAGTACCCTTGCTGCTGAATGGGGCGCTACCCAGCCGGATCCCAGCCACCGGGCGCAAGCGTGGTAGCCTATTCAGACCAACAGCCATTGGCAATGGAGGTGAGGGAAAACCACACGGTGATTGGCAACGCCGATGGACGCCGTGCAGCTACGTGCATCTACGCTAACTTGCCGTGACAGTGCTTGTACTTTTTCCCCGAGCCACAAGAACAGGGTTCATTGCGACCAATCTTGGGCACTCCGCGCACGAACGGCGTCCGGGGTGGCGGGGACTCTTCGTCCCCAGGGTTCCCCGCAACCGCGCTCGCCGGTGCGGCATGCGTGTAATGCACCGGTGCACTCCGACGGCGCTGGCGTTCGATTGCTTCGATATCCTCCTCAGCTCGCACCTGAACCCTGGACAGGATGCCAATCACATCATGTTTGATATTATCAAGCATTTGTACAAACATTTCGAAGGACTCCCGCTTAAACTCCTGCTTCGGATTCTTTTGCGCATAGCCGCGCAAGTGGATCCCTTGGCGCAGATGATCCATCGCGATCAGATGGTCTTTCCAGTGCGTATCTAGGATCTGGAGCATGACCTGCTTTTCGAATCGGCGCATGAATTCTGGCGTAACCAGGGCTTCTTTCTCTTTATAGGCCCGCTCGATTGCCTCCAGAATCCTCTTACGCAGTGTCTCCTCATGTAAGGATTTATCCTCCTCCAACCACCTCTGAATCTCGAGATGCTGCCCGAATTCCCTGGTCATGGCCTCAGTCAGCCCGGGCAGGTCCCACATCTCATCGAGACTCCCAGGAGGAATAGAGTGGTCGATGACGCCGTTGACTACATCGCCGCGAATGGCGGCGATATTGTCCGAAATATCTTCGACATCGAGGAGTTCGTTACGCTGCTCGTAGATAACCTTACGTTGATCGTTCGCTACATCATCAAACTCCAACAACTGCTTTCGAATATCGAAATTTCTTGCCTCAACCTTGCGCTGGGCATTTTCGATCGCCTTGGTCACCCATGGGTGTTCAATGGCCTCTCCTTCTTTCATGCCCAACTTTTGCATGAGCGCAGCTACCCTTTCCGAGGCAAAGATGCGCATTAGGTTATCTTCCAGCGAAAGGTAGAAGCGGCTTGAGCCTGGATCACCCTGACGACCCGAACGCCCTCGCAACTGATTGTCAATGCGTCTCGATTCATGGCGCTCGGTGCCGACGATGTGCAAGCCGCCGCTTGCGACAACCTGGTGATGGCGTTTCCGCCATTCGTTCTTGATCCAACTGATCGTGACCTCATCGGGTTGCTCAAGCGCCTTGATCTCTGCATCTGGGTTACCTCCCAGCACAATATCCGTGCCCCGCCCGGCCATATTTGTTGCAATGGTGACGGCGCCGACCCGGCCCGCCTGAGCAATGATCTCCGCCTCCTTTTCATGGTACTTGGCGTTCAGCACCTGGTGGGGGATCTTTTCTTTGTCCAAAAGGCGCGATAGGTACTCAGACGTCTCAATTGACGTCGTACCGACCAACGCGGGCTGTCCGCGACGCCGACAGTCTTTTATCTCGTCATCGATGGCCTTGAACTTTTCTCTCGCAGTCAGATAAACCACATCACCCAGATTCTCGCGAATCATGGGCATATGGGTTGGAATCACCACGACCTCCAACCCATAGATCTGCTGGAACTCATAGGCCTCCGTGTCAGCCGTCCCCGTCATTCCCGCGAGCTTCCCGTAGAGGCGAAAGTAATTCTGAAATGTAATTGTGGCGAGCGTCTGATTCTCGCTCTGAATGGGCACACCTTCCTTGGCCTCGATCGCCTGGTGCAACCCCTCTGACCACCGTCGCCCGGGCATGGTCCTGCCAGTGAATTCATCGACGATGATCACCTCGTTGTCTTTGACAATGTAATCCACATCGCGCTGGAACAGCGCGTGGGCACGCAGCGCCGCATTGAGGTGATGCATCAGACTAATGTTAGCCGCGTCGTAAAGACTATGGCCCTCGTTGAGGATCCCCACCTGGATCAAAAGCAGCTCCACACGTTGGTGCCCCGCCTCCGTTAGGTAGACTTGTCGCGCCTTCTCGTCCACAGTGTAGTCACCTGGCCCCTCTTCCTGCTCTTGGCGTGTGAGTTTCGGGATGAGTGCGTTGATACGCACATAAAGTTCCGAGGTATCATCCGTTGGCCCTGAGATAATCAAAGGCGTTCTTGCCTCATCGATCAGGATCGAGTCGACTTCGTCGACTATGGCATAATGCTGGCCCCTCTGAACCCGTTCCGCTTTGCTGAAGGCCATGTTGTCCCGCAGGTAATCGAAACCAAATTCATTGTTCGTACCGTAGGTGATATCTGCTGAATAGGCGACACGTCTTTTTTCCTGGGTCATGCCAGGGACAACAACGCCAATGGTCATGCCGAGAAATTCATAGACCTTTCCCATCCACTCCGCGTCTCGTCTGGCGAGATAATCGTTCACTGTCACGATGTGCATACCCCTTCCAGCTAAGGCATTAAGATAGGCTGGCAACGTGGCAACGAGGGTCTTTCCTTCTCCCGTTCGCATCTCCGCGATATTTCCTTCGTGCAGTACTATGCCCCCGATCAGCTGCACATCGAAATGCCGCATATCTAACGTGCGTTTCGCTACTTCTCGAACGACTGCGAAGGTCTCAGGCAACAGATCATCTAACGCCTCCCCGCGATCTAAGCGTTCTCGAAACTCCACTGTCTTTGCTGACAGTGCCTCATCGCTCAATGCCGCAGTCTGCGGTTCAAGCGAGTTGATGCGCGTAACGGTCTTCTGCATGCGCCTTAGCACGCGGTCGTTGCGACTGCCGAAAACCCTGCTTAATAAATGAGCAACCATCTGAGGATGCCACGGAGAACCATGGCTAGGATGAAAGGAAACAAACAATTAGACAAAAAAACGTGAGAGAGTTAATCAGTTAACAGAAAGAACGTACTCCTTAGGATCGACGGCCTTGCCATTGTGGAGCACCTCGAAATGCACATGCGCACCGATGGAACGCCCAGTGCTCCCCAGCACCGCAATCACCTGCCCCTTCCCCAC
>JAKEHO010000117.1 GCA_022614965.1 Gammaproteobacteria bacterium | reverse complement strand
GGAGATCAAATTGATGACATTAACAACGCTCATCCGTCTTCTGCTTGGTATTGGCATGTCCTTGACTGTCGCCAGTGTCCTTGCCGCCAAAAACAGCGCCGAGCAGCACCTTAAACAAATCACTCTGCCGCCCGGGTTTGTGATTGGGGTTTTTGCAGAAGTTCCGGGGGCACGCTCGATGGCGCTAGGCGAGTCATCGAATACCGTATTTGTTGGTACGATGGGACGCGATGTCTACGCCGTGGTTCATGAGAATAACGACGGCCAAAGCGATAAGGTCGTAAAGATACTGAGAGATCTTAAGGTTCCAAATGGTGTGGCTGTACACCAAGGGTACCTCTATGTTGCGGAGCAGAACCAAATCGCGCGCTATCCAATACGGGGCAGAGATCCTGATCGGTCTTGGGAGCGAGATGGCGAGGTTATTTTTAGAGATCTGCCGGACAAATCCCATCACGGTTGGCGCTATATTGCTTTTGGGCCCGACAACAAACTCTACGTGACCGTCGGTATCCCATGTAATATCTGCGATCCGCGGGGTATCGAGGCCACCATCATCCGTATGGACCCGGACGGCAAAAACGTCGAGGTCTTCGCCCGTGGTATCCGTAACTCTGTGGGATTAGCCTTCAGTCCGAAGAGCAGCGTCCTTTATTTCACCGACAACAACACCGATCTGATGGGCGATGACATCCCTCCCTGCGAGTTTAACGCCGCCCCCAAGAGCGGCCTGCATTTCGGTTTTCCCTATTTCGCGGGTGGAAGCATCCGGCACGAGGACTGGGCAAACAAGGCACCGCCTGTAAATGTCCAGATGCCGAGGATCGGATTTCAAGCGCACGTGGCCCCTTTGGGCATAGCTTTCTATACCGGTGACATGTTTCCCAAGGAATATCGCTTCGATGCGTTCGTCGCCCAGCACGGTTCATGGAACCGGAGCATACCCGTTGGATACCGGATCGTACGGGTCAAATTCGACCGTGACGGCGAACCAGTCAGCGATGAGGTGTTCGCCGATGGATGGTTGCAAGGAAGCAAGGCCTGGGGTCGGCCGGTCGACGTTCTGCAAATGCCCGATGGTGCGCTGCTCGTCTCCGACGACCATCAGGGGGTGATCTATCGGATCACCTACACGGGCCGTTAGCAATTTTAAGGCCGCGGCTTCCCGTCAACACTTGAACCCATCACCAGCACCGCTGCACCGCGGACTTGACCACTCCGGAGCCGGCTCAGCGCTTCATTGGCCTCGCTAAACGGAAAGCGCTCTATCTCGGTTCGTACCGGAACTCGCGGCGCGAGCGCAAGGAACTCAGTGCCATCCCGTCGCGTGAGATTGGCGACGGAGCGGATGTGCCGCTCGCCCCAGAGGATAGCGTAGGGGAAGGAGGGAATGTCGCTCATATGGATCCCGGCACAGACGATCGTCCCGCCTTTCACCGTGGCCCTTAAGGCAGTCGGCACAAGCGCGCCGACTGGTGCAAAGATGATTGCGGCATCAAGCGCCTCGGGTGGCGGTGTGGTCGAATCTGCTGCCCATACGGCCCCGAGGTTGCGTGCAAATTTCTGACCGTCTGAATCACCCGGGCGGGTAAATGCGTACACCTTACGGCCCTGGTGGCGTGCAACTTGCGTGACGATGTGTGCCGCTGCGCCGAACCCATATATTCCCAAACGCTCCGCATCGCCCGCTGCGCAAAGCGAGCGATAGCCAATGAGCCCCGCGCACAGCAAAGGGGCTGCTTCGGCATCGCTGTACTCGCCCACAACAGGAAAGCAATAGCGCTGGTCAGCAATAGTGTATTCCGCGTAGCCGCCGTCCAAACCGTATCCGGTAAATGCCGCTCGATCGCAGAGATTTTCAGAACCCGACCGACAGTATTTGCACGAACCGCAGGTGTAGCCTAGCCAAGGAATGCCAACGCGGTCACCCATACCAAACTGTTTGACCCCTTCTCCTCGCTCAGCCACGTTACCGACAATCTCATGACCAAGCACCAGCGGCAACTTGGGCTCGGGTAGCTCTCCGTCGAGCACATGTAAATCGGTACGGCAGACGCCACAAGCACGAACAGCTACGAGAACCTGGCCCGGCCCGGGTTCTGGGCGGGCAATCTCTGTCATAACGAGCGGCTGGCGGGGTGCCTTGAGCAGCATTGCACGCATGATGAACTCTGCAGATAAAGGCTCTTGACCTAATTCAGCGATGTAGGTACATACGCCTTAATTACCGCAGGCGGCTGCACGGGTATCAAGCGCCTTTCCATGCGCCGTGTCCGTTCTTTTACACAATGACTTTCTCGGGCGCGGTGTTGCGCAAAAATAGGCACAGCAAGTCATTCAGAAATTGCTTTCCAAGCTCAGTCGGACGGATGCGATGCTCATCCCATTCAATGAGTTTCTTTGCTTTGGCGGTCCTCAATTCTTCGGCGACAGCACTGACCGGAAATCCAGTATGGTCGGCAAAAAGCGCCGTTTCAAAGCCCTGCGTGAGGCGCAACGCGTTCATCATAAACTCAAGCACTACATCGTCCCGAGTCAATACGCGCTTGCCGTCGATCACATCAGGTGTACCTGCCCTTGCCAAATACGTAGAAGGTTGACGGCGCTTTGAAAAACGCGTGATCTGGCCACCTTGCACCGTCGTAATTTTACTGTGAGCGCCCGCGCCAATGCCCAGATAATCACCAAACTGCCAGTAATTGAGATTATGGACACACGATCTTTGAGAGGCGGCATAAGCTGACACTTCGTATTGCCGATACCCATGTTCGGCAAGAAGCGCCTGCCCTGCGATCTGGATTGCCCAAACGACATCATCCTCTGGCAGAAGCGGGGGGTGACGGTGGAATACCGTGTTAGGTTCGATTGTGAGCTGATACCAGGACAGATGGGCTGGAGCGCATTCGATAGCAAGCTTTAAGTCATTGATAGCACTGGCTTCATCGTGCCCTGGCAGGCCAAACATCAGATCGAGATTAAGGTTCTCAAAGCCTGCGTTCTGTGCTATCCGGATTGCGGAGAGCGCTTCTTGCCCGCTATGGATGCGACCTAACTGCCGTAACTTCTTATCATCGAAACTTTGCACACCAAGGGACAAGCGATTGATCCCTAGTGCACGATAGCCACGAAAGCGTTTCGCCTCCACTGTGCCTGGATTGGCCTCCAACGTGATCTCCATATCGTATGGCATCGAGAGACGAGCGCGCAGCGCCGTCAAAAGGCGCTCTAAAGCCTTTGCTCTGAAGAGACTGGGAGTACCCCCACCAATAAAAACACTGATGATAGGGCGACCCGCTACGTGGACGAGGCTCTGATCCAAGTCACTGATCAAGGCATCAACGTAGGCGTCTTCAGGGATCCCGCCACGCACCTGATGGGAATTGAAGTCACAGTAGGGACATTTTCGAACGCACCAAGGTAGGTGCACGTAAAGTGAGAGCGGTGGCAGAGTCTTCAAGTACCGCATTCGCGCAATCACCTCTCGGTGCGATAGCGCATATCCAGCGCTTGTAACAATTTTTTCAGTGCCTGTCCGCGGTGACTGAGCTGGTTCTTAACCTCAGGGGGCAGTTCCGCCGAGGTACAGCCGTGTGTTGGGACAAAGAAAACCGGATCGTAACCAAAACCGTTGACCCCCTTTGGTTCAGAGACAATGCGTCCCTCCCAGATGCCATGACATACGATCGGGCTCGGATCCTGTGCGTAGGCTAGATAAACCATTGCGCAACGAAACCGGGCGGTGCGCTCGGTGTCCGGAACAGGCGCGATTTCGCGCACGAGCTTGTCGAGATTTTGCTGATCCGTCGCGCCCTTCCCCGCGTAGCGCGCAGAATAAATACCTGGAGCGCCACCCAGTGCATCTACTTCAAGGCCAGAGTCATCCGCAATGGCAGGCAGCCCCGAGTACATCGCCGCATGACGTGCCTTGGCCAGCGCATTCTCCTCGAAGGTCAATCCTGTCTCTTCTGTCTCGGGAATGTCAAAGTGGGATTGTGGAACAATGTCTATGCACAGATGCGAAAGCACTGCACCAATTTCTCTTGCCTTGCCAGCATTGCTACTGGCTAACACCACGGATTGAGCCGGCGCCATGATCATTTGAATTCAGATCTTCAACACTTCGCGCTGTTTTTGGATGATCTTCGCGATACCTCCGCGAGCTTGCTCAAGCATGATGTTGAGTTCTGCCATGCGGAAGGCATGTCCCTCAGCCGTACCTTGGATCTCGATAAAAGCGGCTGCATCGTTCATCACCACGTTCATATCGGTTTCAGCCTCGGAATCTTCAACATAGTCGAGATCAAGGATTGGCATTCCGCGAAAAATACCAACCGAGACCGACGCAACCATTCCATATACAGGATTGGTTTTAATGAGGTTCTCTTTTTTCAACCGTTCAACTGCACGAACGAGTGCAACGTAACCTCCTGTGATCGCCGCCGTTCGGGTGCCCCCATCAGCCTGGATCACGTCGCAGTCGACCACAATCGTGCGCTCCCCGAGCGCCTCGAGTGCTACAACCGCACGAAGGGAGCGACCGATCAAACGCTGTATTTCCATGGTACGCCCGCTCTGCCGTCCCTGAGCTGCCTCGCGCCGCATCCGGGTCCCGGTAGCACGGGGCAGCATTCCATATTCGGCCGTGACCCAGCCCTGACCAGTTCCCTTCAGGAAACTAGGGACCGATTCGTCCACACTCGCATTACAAATAACCCTCGTATCACCGAACGTCACCAGCACTGAGCCTTCGGCATAGCGGGTGTAATCACAGGTAAATGAAATTTCCCTCAATTCGTCCTGAGCTCGACCGCTTGGCCGCATGCGTAGTCCCCTATCTATAAAGTGGGAAGTTGCAATTATAGCTTTAAATACCGCGCTCCCGGTATTTGCCTGAGCAATCGGACAGGTTACCATTGTCCGCGAACCCGCGCGGAGCGATGAACACAATGATCGCTAGCATGACAGCTTTCGAGCGTAAGGAGTGCAGAGGCGAGTGGGGGCACGCCATCTGGGAAATCCGGTCGGTAAACCACCGTTATCTTGAGATTAACCTGCACCTTCCGGATGACCTACGTATTCTCACCAGTGCCGTCCGCGAGCATGTAGCGCAGCACATAAAACGCGGCAAGATCGATTGCACACTGCGTTTTGATGCGACCGGCACTGTGGCTTCGGAGTTAACTATCAACACCGAACTCGTAAAAAAACTGATCAACGCCTGCCGGGAGGTCGGGAGCCTGATTGAGAACGCAGCTCCGTTAAATCCACTAGATCTCCTGCGCTGGCCCGGTGTGCTCGATATAGGCACCCCTGATTCGGACCTTGTGGGCACACCACTATTGGAGCTCCTTGACACCACGTTGGAGCTTCTCGTGGAGACGCGTCAGCGTGAGGGAGTGATACTAAAATCCTTAATCCAAGAACGATGTGAGATGGCGCGTCACGTGGTTGCCAGTGTGCGCAAGAAGCTTCCCGTAATCATGGTTGGCCTTAAAGAACAGCTTCGGAGTCGAGCTCAGGAACTCACCATTGAGCTGCCTGCAGAAAGGCTAGAGCAGGAGATGCTGCTACTTACACAAAAACTGGATGTCGCCGAAGAATTAGACCGACTTGATACTCATCTCTTAGAGACTGATAGGGTCTTATCGGCAGACAATCCTGTAGGAAGACGGCTCGATTTTCTCATGCAGGAAATGAGCCGCGAAGCAAATACGCTCGGTGCAAAGTCAGCTCATGTTGATTGTACGAATGCGTCTGTCGAGCTTAAGGTGTTGATCGAACAGATGCGGGAACAGGTGCAAAACATTGAATAAACAGTCGAGTACCCGGCACACAGTCAAGAAGACGATACACAAGGGCAAACTCTACATTATCTCGGCACCATCTGGAGCCGGTAAAACGACACTTATCCGCGCTCTTCTGGAATCAACCCCGGAATTAGAGCTGTCCGTGTCTTTTACAACACGTCCCAAGCGCCCCAATGAACGCGACGGAATCGACTATCATTTTATTGATGAAAAGGAATTTGAGCGGCGAATTGAGAGTGGGCAGTTCCTCGAATATGCCAAAGTATTTGACCACTATTACGGCACTTCGCGCGCTTGGGTCGAACGGGAGCTTGCACAGGGGTCAGACGTGTTACTTGAAATAGACTGGCAGGGTGCGCAGCAGGTCCGCAAAATCATCCCTGATACTGTGAGCATCTTTATCCTCCCGCCTTCATATAAGGCACTGGAAGGCCGCTTGAGACAACGTGGGGCAGACGACCAGGATACCATCACGCGACGCATGCGTGATGCGGTAAGTGAAGTTTCGCACTACCATGAATACGACTATATGGTGCTGAACGAGAAGTTTGAAACGGCCCTTGAAGACCTCAGAGCCATCGTTCGAGCGAGCCGCCTCGTGGGCTAGAAGCCATTGACGTCTACAAGTATCTCCCCTCAATGGATGGCGCAGCCAACCCAGATTAAGTAAAATAGTGGCTGTTTTTCACACTGTAAGGATTGGAAAATGGCAAGACTAACCGTTGAGGACTGCCTGGATAATGTGACCAACCGTTACGATTTGGTCCTGCTAGCTAGCAAACGGGCGCGCCAGCTGACCACGGGTGCCGAGCCACTGGTGCCTCAAGATAACGACAAGCCTTCGGTGATCGCATTGCGTGAAATTGCTGCTGGCCTGATCACCCAGGAAAACATTGATACGATCCAGGCTGACGAATCAGATGAAGCCGATGAATCAGCAGAGGGATCCACACAATAGTATTGGTTCGACTCTCCCCCACCTAAATGGCGATAGCCGTGCATACAGTTCAACTCGCGCAACGCCCGTTGGCGCGCGCGATCGTTGCCGGCCCCAGTCCGTAGGCACGTTCGCCGACCTAGACAGTCCGCCAATAAAGTAAGCGGCTGTTCTTACGGAGGCCCAATGTCTCAGATTGACGACCTGTCCGCCCAGATCGAGACCTATCTGGAACCCGATCAGGTGAAGAAGGTACGGCGTGCCTACCTTTTCGGTGCCAAGGCCCACGCGGGCCAGCGTCGTTTAAGCGGGGAACCCTACATTCAACATCCGCTCGCAGTTGCCCGTATCCTCGCCGGGATGCATATGGATCATCAGACCCTCGTTGCAGCCATATTGCACGACGTAATTGAAGACACGGCCACTGTGAAAGAGAAAATCGGAAGGCAATTTGGAAAAGGGGTGGCCGAGTTAGTAGATGGGGTCAGCAAATTAAAACAGATCGAGTTCGACAGCTATGCCGAGGCTCAGGCACATAACTTCAGGAAAATGCTCATGGCTGTCGCAGCCGATATACGGGTTATTCTTGTTAAACTGGCGGATCGCCTTCACAACATGCGTACCCTCGGCGCACTACCCCCAAAAAAGCGCCGCTTGGTGGCGCGCGAAACCCTGGAGATCTATGCCCCAATTGCGCAAAGACTCGGAATGAATAGCATCCGTCTTGAGCTCGAGGAGTTGGGATTCGCGGCGCTGTATCCGACGCGCTATCGCGTCCTCTCGGAGGAAGTTAGGAAAGCGCGAGGACACCGCAAGGAAATCGTTGACAACATCAAAAACGCCTTGAAGCGGCGGTTACGGCAGGAAAGACTGCCCGCCCAAGTGATCGGGCGAGAAAAGCATCTCTATGGCATTTATAAAAAGATGCAGAACAAGGGTTTATCCTTTGCAGAGGTATTTGACGTTTATGCGTTTCGCATCATTGTCGATACCGTCGACACCTGCTATCGGGTCTTGGGTGCCGTACATAATCTTTACAAGCCCGTTCCGGGCAAATTTAAGGACTATATCGCGATCCCTAAAGCCAATGGTTATCAGTCGCTGCACACCGTGTTATTTGGCCCCTATGGCGTCTCAATCGAAGTTCAAATCAGAACCAAAGAGATGGATGATGTCGGCGAGGCGGGCATTGCGGCTCACTGGTTATATAAATCGGGCGATGGCGACAAGACCACTGCTCACATACGGGCAAGGGAATGGCTTCGTGGCATTCTGGAAATGCAAAAGACCGCCGGCAATCCAGAGGAATTTCTTGAAAACGTCAAAGTCGATCTTTTCCCTGATGAGGTTTATGTATTTACTCCCAAGGGGGACATCATAGAGCTGCCTCGTGGAGCGACGGCCGTCGACCTTGCCTACACGATACATACCGGTGTCGGGAACACTTGCGTTGGAGCAAGGATCAATCGTCGACTTGCCCCGCTTAGCACCCCACTCAGTACGGGGCAGACTGTGGAGATTATTACCGCTCCGGGGGCAAGACCGAATCCCGCCTGGCTGAACTTCGTGGTTACCGCCAAGGCGCGGTCAACAATCCGCCATTATCTAAAAAACTTGCAACGCGACGAAGCCATTGCTTTGGGCAAGCGGATGTTGAACCTCGAACTGAAGAATTTTTCAGTTAGTTTTGACGAAATCAATCCCAAACAACTGGAGACCGCGCTTGAGGAATTCAAACTCAAAGACATAAACGAGCTACTGGAAGATGTAGGCCTTGGTAAGCGTATGGCACCGCTCGTTGCGCGGCACCTGGTCCCCTCGCCCCGAGCGCAGTGGAAGCTACCGTGGAAACGCACGAGCAGATCGACCCGTGCACTTTATATTAAAGGAACAGAAGGGATGGTCGTATCATTCCCCAAGTGCTGCTACCCAATTCCCGGTGATCCCATTCTCGGTTTTGTCAGTGCCGGGCGGGGCATTGTGGTGCACCACCAATCATGCAAGAACGTGGCTGAATACCGGAAACAGCCGGAAAAGTGGGTGAATGTGGAGTGGGAGAATCGCCTCGACCGAGATTTCCCTGCGGCTATCCGCATGAACGTAACTAACCAACGAGGGGTACTGGCAACCGTTGCGACCGCGATCGCGGACGAAGGGGCAAATATCGAGAATGTCGAAATGAAAGATCGTGACGATCGCTATGTTACCTTATCGTTCGTGATAGCGGTCCGGGATCGCCAGCATCTCGCACGAGTTATGCATAGGATAGGCGGTATCAAACACGTCTCTGGCATTAGCAGGGCTAAGGCATAATGATACGTGAGTCAGCCCTGCGATCAGACCGAGCGACCTAGCGAGGAATCACATGGCTCGAAACGCCATCCAGACAGAAAACGCCCCTAAGGCCATCGGCACCTATTCCCAAGCGCTCAAGGTAGGCAGCACCGTCTACTTATCTGGCCAGATCCCCCTCATGCCCACAACGATGAAACTGGTCGATGGCGACATCCGGACCCAAATCGCACAGGTTTTTGATAATCTCAGCGCCGTTGCAAAAGCGGCTGGCGGAACTCTGGCCGACGTCGTCAAACTCACCATTTATTTAACTGACCTAGCACATTTCCCGCTGGTCAATGAAGTAATGGCAGAATACTGGCGGCAACCGTATCCTGCGCGCGCAGCAGTGGGTGTTGCTGAACTCCCCAAGGGCGCCAACGTAGAAGTCGATGCGATCATGGTCATCGGAGACTAACTGCCGACTTGCAATCATTCAAGATTTCCAAACCATAGGTCGGGTGATGAGCACGACGGGAACGCCACGGCTTGCCTGCTGCGGGCGTTGATGCGCCCAGCAGAGAACACACCATGACTCCCTTAAAGCGCAACGGTGCAGAGCGGCAACCCACGATCAGCGCTTCGGTGACAGCCCTTCGAGGCGTTGGGCCACGTGTCGCCCATCGACTTCATCAGCGCAGCATTACCTCAGTCCAGGACCTGCTGTTCCACTTGCCGCTACGTTACCAGGATCGTACTCGGATCACGCCCATAGGGGCGCTACGCCCGGGCGACGAGGCGTTGATCCAGGGCGAGGTGGAATTGACGCAATTGCGCCTAGGCCCGCGGCGCTCGTTGCTTAGCCGCCTCAGCGATGGTACAGGCGCCATCACGCTCCGGTTTTTCCATTTCTCCACAGCGCAACAAGCAGGCCTTGCCCGCGGGACTTATCTGCGATGCTACGGCCAGGTCCGTCCCGGTGCGCACACCCTTGAGATGGTTCATCCGGAATACCAGCGCCTCGATCCCGAACGCACCGAACCCGTTGAGGACTACCTTACCCCCATTTACCCTACAACGGAGGGGCTACAACAGGGGACGTTGCGCAAGTTGACTCGCCAAGCGCTGGCAATCCTCGATGAGGAAAGCGCAGACGGTCTGAAAGAATGGCTACCCGATGAGGTCCTTGCCAAGCGCCAGCTACCAAAGCTGAATGCGGCACTTCGCTACGTGCATCGTCCGCCGCCCGATGCACTGATTAGGGAACTTGAGGAAGGTGTGCATCCAGCACAGCAGCGCCTCGCCTTTGAAGAGTTGCTCGCACACCATTTGAGTTTACGGCGCTTGAGGTACGAACTCCAGACAAAACAGGCGCCCGAATTACGAGGAAACGGCAGGCTAAGTAGGCAACTATTAGATAGCCTACCCTTTACGCTGACCAGAGCACAGCAGCGTGTTACTCAGGAGATATCGACGGATATGCGTCGCTCAATCCCCATGCTGCGGCTGCTCCAGGGCGATGTCGGATCGGGAAAGACGGTCGTTGTTGCATTGGCCGCACTTCAGGCGCTGGAGGCCGGTTACCAGGTCGCGATGATGGTGCCCACTGAACTCCTTGCGGAGCAGCACCTTGGCACCTTCCGGCAGTGGTTAGGACCGCTCGGCATTGAGCCGCTATGGCTCGTGAGCAAGGTCCGCAGGACCGAGCGCTCGGCAATGATTTCGCGTCTCAAGGCGGCTGATCTCACCATAGCAATCGGGACGCATGCGCTGTTCCAACCGGACGTCCGATTTGCCAAACTCGGACTTGTGATCATCGATGAACAGCATCGCTTTGGCGTTCATCAGCGTTTGGCACTGCGGGAAAAAGGATCCTATGACGGCTACTACCCCCATCAGCTGATCCTGACCGCCACACCGATCCCAAGGACCCTAGCGATGACCGCCTATGCCGATCTAGATAACTCAATCATTGATGAAATGCCGCCCAATCGGCAACCAATAAAAAGCGTGGTGCTGCCCGATAGTCGACGCGAGGAGGTTATTCAACGCATCGCAAATGCCTGTCGTCAAGGACGCCAAGTTTATTGGGTTTGCACACTGATTGAGGAGTCTGAAGTGCTGCAGTGTCAGGCTGCGACCGAAACTGCGAAGCGCCTCGCCAGGGCCCTGCCCCGTGTCCGCATGGGGCTCATACACGGTCGAATGCAAGACGACGAACGTGAACACGTAATGGCAGAATTCAAGATGGGAAATATCGACGTTCTAGTGGCGACCACCGTGATTGAGGTGGGTGTTGACGTCCCCAATGCCAGTCTCATGGTCATCGAAAACGCCGAAAGACTCGGGCTTGCCCAGCTGCACCAGCTGCGCGGCCGAATTGGCCGTGGTACTTTGCAGAGTGATTGTGTGCTGATGTATCAGGCCCCACTGACTGAACATGCCCGTGCCCGTCTATCGGCTATAAGGCAAACAACCAATGGTTTCGACATTGCGCGCCGCGATCTGGAATTGAGAGGGCCAGGCGAACTACTCGGCACCAGACAGGCTGGCGTTCTGAATTTGCGTATCGCGGACCTAGTCCGCGATCGCAAGCTACTGCCGGATATCCAAGAAACCGCTGACTTGCTTTTGCAGGATTATCCGGATCACGTCGATCCCCTTATTCAACGGTGGGTCGGTCGATCACTTAACTACGGCAACGTCTAAACAGTCGGATACCCCTTGAAACTTATCTGGCGATTACCAGATCAAGTCGTCCTTGATGACCTGCCCGAGGTGCTACGAGACTGGCTGTTGGAGCAAAAATCGCTTTCCCGGCGTCTGCAGCGGGTATGTAGCGGGCAGTTCGAGGTGCGCCTCACGGATCAGAAGTGGGATCTTCCCATGC
>JAKEHO010000004.1 GCA_022614965.1 Gammaproteobacteria bacterium | reverse complement strand
GTCTCGACCTTTCTACTCGATAGCGTCGAGAGCATCGCCATCACCAGCCGAAACGGCGTCACCACCCGTTCACGCTGACAATATCTCACCTCTTTGCCCAAGCGGTTCAACTCCTGCTCCGAAAATACTCTCTTGAATCGTCCTACTGCCGTGTTACCGTTGGTACGTTTCACTCGGTCTCTCCTTATCTTGAGCCAATCCCCCCTGTGTCAACGGTATTCGGTAATCAGCTGCCGGTTCGATTACCTGAGTCGATGCGTGCATCGAACGGAGCGGTTCGTTCCTCGGCGTAGTCTACGCGCTGGTGCGTTATCATGTAAGCTATCCGACTAAGAACAAGGGCCGTGATCCGCACATGCATCAGACCAAGAAAGGTAACCAGTGGTATTTCGGGATGAAAGCCCACATCGGGGTGGACAGTCAGACCAAGCTCATTCACTCCGTGGCCGCCACCCCGGACACGCTTGCGACCCACGTGAATGCCTTTGGCGCGCTGTTGGGTGTGCGCCCGCGGGCTGCCATAGGTGCCGCGCGAGGATCGAGCTCAAACCAAGCTGTTGCCCGACGGCATGTCGCGTTCACAGCGAGCTGGCGGTAGATCTCTTCGGGTCACGCATCTCGCGTCCGGGGACCTGTGGGCGGGCGCAGAGGTCCAACTCTATAACCTGCTTTGCGCCATGAGCGCGCTTTCGGACGTCTCTATTGAAGCCGTGCTCCTAAATCATGGCGAGCTTGAACGACGGCTCGTCGCAGCGAGGGTACCGACTCTGGTTCTTAGTGAGAGCAAGCTGAGCAGCGGTAGGCTGATGCTGAGACTCGCTCGACATTTCCGGACGTGGCGACCTGACCTCCTGCACACACACCGATATAAGGAAAACGTCTTAGGGTCGATCGCCGCCCTAGGCCAACCTGGTTTGAAGTCGGTACGCACCGTACATGGCGGTCCCGAGGTCACCGTGCACCCACTGCGGCTCTCCAAGTCTCTGCCGCAGATGGCCGATATGTTGTGCGCGAGGTTTCTCCAGCAAAAGGTCATTTGTGTCTCGAAACAACTGCTCGATCAGTATGCGCACAAAATACCTAACTTCAAGCTTGCGGTGGTTGAAAATGGTATCGACGTCGATGCGGTTGTTCGGTCCGCGGCTCGCGATGTGGCGCTACCAGGAATGGATATGCCGATGAAGATTGCGTTCCTCGGCCGGTTTGTGCAGGTAAAGCGCCTTGATTTGATCATTGAGATTGCCAAGGAACTGCACGCTGCCGATCCAGGACGTTATGCTGTCTATTTGATCGGAGATGGTCCAATGAAAGAACAGGTCGAAGGATTAATTCGGCAGTATGGCCTCCAGGATGTCGTGCATCTCGTGCGATTTGTTGCTGAGCCAGCACCCTATCTCGCGAAGATGAACGTGCTATTGATGACCTCCGACCATGAGGGTCTCCCCATGACGGTGCTTGAAGCATTGTGTCTCGGCGTACGGGTGGTGAGCCGTGCGGTGGGTGCGATTCCGCAAGTGCTCGGGTATGGACGGTATGGAGATTTGATAACATCGCAGGAACCTGCGGCCTACATTCGGGCCATTGAAGGAATCGCCTCCGCGCCGACACGGGTCCAGGAACAGGCCGCGGATGCATACGCGCACGTGATGGAGAACTATTCAGCGGCACGAAAGGCGTTGGCCTACCTTGAAATATATGAACAGGTTGTGGGTGGAGTCCGCGTCCGACCTACCGGTGCTTAGCGCTACCCGCAGAGAGATTCACGCATTTCGCCAATGACACGCGTATTGGTTCTGGATGCACATCAGCGGAGCGCCCTGGCCGTCACACGCGCGTTAGGGAGCAGAGGTATTGATGTATTGTGCGCTGATTTAATGACACCCACGCTGGCTGGTGCTTCACGGTACTGTGTCGAAACGTTTGCCTATCCCTCGCCCGCCGATGATCCGGAAGCTTTTGTAGATGAACTAGCGAAACAGACGCAAGCACGGCAGGTGGATGTATTGTTTCCCATGACCGAGGCGACCGTTGCGTTGATCCTTGCGAATCAGCAGCGATTTCAGCACGTGCGTATCCCCTTTCGTAATCCCGAGGCATTTTTCCAGTTGAGCGATAAGGGACGGTTGATGGTGTTAGCTGCACACCTCGGTGTGAGGGTGCCGAACACACGGATCGTCTCGGACTCCATGCAGACGCTAACGCTTGCAAAGGAAATTGGATATCCGCTAGTCGTTAAACTGGCGCGCACGCCCATCCCGCTCTTACGTTACCCATTTCGCGAAAAAGTCTACTACGCCAGGGATCCCCATGAGCTCAGTTCCGTGATCGATGAGAACCCCCACTTCCGGGAATGTCACTTCCTACTGCAGGAACGGGTAAGGGGTACTGGTGCGGGCGTGTTCACGGTGTACCATGAGGGACAGCCGGTCGTTTTCTTTGCACATCGTCGATTGCGCGAGAAACCGCCATCAGGTGGAGTGAGTGTTTTATCGGAAAGTTGCCAGGCCGATCCGGGGCTGGTACAGGTGAGCAAGAGGATTCTTGATCACGTGGGATGGGATGGTGTTGCAATGGTAGAATTCAAAGTGACGCCGGAAGGGGTGCCTTACCTGATGGAAGTGAATGCACGGTATTGGGGTTCTCTGCAACTCGCCATAGATGCGGGGGTAGATTTCCCTTTTTTACAGTTCCAGTCCGTCATGGGCGAATTGCCACGACATGACGGGACATACCGCGTGGGGATCCGAAATCGTTGGTTGCTTGGCGACCTGGATCACCTTTATCTGCGGTTAAAGAATCATACGGATGTGCATCCTGATCTGCCGTCCGTGGGCCGAGCGATCTGGGATTTCATGCAATTCTTTGCGCGTAAGACCTACTATGACGTAAACCGCTGGGGCGATCTGAGGCCTTTCTGCGTAGAACTGACCGCCTGGGCCAAGAACAGCCTTCGCAACTTTTTCGGCTGTTGATGAAGGTATTGTGGCTATCGCACTTGGTTCCATATCCGCCGACGGGACGCGGAGTGCTTCAACGCAGTTACAATCTTGTTCGCGAACTCGCGCGCGAGCACCGGGTGTTCCTCCTCGGTTTAGTGCAGCCGAGACTCCTCAGAGATCCGTTTGGCGACCAGCAGCGCGGTCTTACCGAGGCCGTGCCGCACCTTAAGCAATTTTGCGAGGAGGTTGAGTTCTTACCCATCCCTTCTGAAGAAATACGCTATGGGCGGCATCTGCTTGCCGCGAAGAGTCTAGTCACAACGGATCCGTATTCGGTCAACTGGCTTAAGTCCCGGCCAATGATGCGAGTTGCGCGATCTTGGAAAGAACGCTATCACTTTGATGTCGTGCACTTCGACACGATCGGTCTTGGACCCTACCATTCACTGTTCTCCGCCTATCCCACGACTCTCGATCATCACAACATCGAATCGCACATGATGCGACGAAGGGCTGGGCAAGAGCCCAATCCCCTAAAGCGCGCCTATTTTTGGCAGGAAGCTAAGCGGTTGGCGCGTTACGAAGGACGGGTGTGCCCGAAGTTCAATTTGCATATTACCTGCTCGGCACTGGATAGCGCGCGTCTCCTCGAGCAGGTGCCGGGCCTCAGCGTGAGCGAGATCCCAAATGGCGTGGATGTCAACTATTTTCAACCGGACGGGAATGCGACGCTGCCAGATAGCCTCGTCTTCGCAGGCAATCTTTCCTGGTACCCGAATGCAGCGGCGATGCTGTTTTTCGCCAAGCACGTTTGGCCGTTGCTTCGGGCGGCCGTTCCTAATGTCACCATGAACGTGGTGGGTGCAGCCCCTCCCCGCAAACTGGTAGATCTCGCGAAGGCCGATCCCAATTTCAAGCTACCTGGATTCGTACCCGATGTTCGTCCTTATTTGAATCGGGCCGCGGTCTATGTCTGCCCGATCACCGACGGGGGTGGAACGAAGCTTAAGGTGCTCGATGCGCTGGCGATGGGCAAACCGCTTGTGAGCCACCCTGTCGCGTGCGAGGGGATCGACGTACAAGAGGGCGCAACGGTCCTCTTTGCTCGTAAGCCGCAAGAGTTCGTGCGGCACATTATTGCACTGTTCGACGATGCCAAGCGCCGACAAGCCATGGGATCGGCCGCACGCCAGTTGGCAGAACGTTTATACTCCTATTCGAGTATTGGAAGAAAATTGAGGGAGGTAATGACGGAGTGCCTTGCTAAGAGCGCAGCTGTCGCAAGCGCGAAGGGTGCGGGTGTATTGGAAAAAGAATTGCGATGATATCTGCCTTTGCAATCAAGCAGTTTGTCGCGCGCGCCATAGGATTCTGCACGAATCTGGATAAATGCCTAATTCGCGCGCGCCAGTGTTACGTGCTCTGTTATCATCGGGTAATCCCGGCGAACGTAGCTCGGACCGAACACGTGCATGATGCGATGTGGATAGCGCCAGAGACGTTCGAAGCTCAAGTATGTTGGATGCAACAGATCGGCGAGATTGTCCCATACGAACGCATCTTGGACCCGCGCTTCAAAAATGATTGGCCGCTCTTTGCTGTGACCTTCGATGACGGCTGGAAGGATAACTACCGGTACGCGCTACCGATCCTACAAAAATACAAAGTACCAGCGATAATTTTTCTCGTGACCTCGGCGATTGATACAGGGGAATTGTTCTGGCCGGAGGATGTTGTGACTAAGACGCAGAGGGAAATTAATGCTGGCAATCGTCCAAAGGTTCTGGCCGCGCTTCCGGCGTTGTGCCTGAAGGAGGGAAATTTCAATGCGGAGCAGCAGCCCGCGCACCAGGCGGAGGCGTTCGTTGAAGCACTTAAGTGGGTGAGCGATGGGGAACGTAAACGGCGCATCGCGGCGTACTACGATCGCCTTGGAGTCGAACAGAAGCCTTTACCTGGTTATGTCCTGAGTTGGGATGAAGTATGTCAGATGCACGCGGCAGGGATCGCGTTTGGATCGCACACCCATACGCATCGCATACTAAAGTATTCGTCACCTGTGGAAATCGAAGAGGAACTGAAGCGCTCCCGCGATATCATCGCCGCGCGACTTCATGTCCCCGTGCAGGCCTTCGCTTATCCCAATGCCAGCTATAAGGGTAACGAAAGGGAGATTCTCGCGCGCTGCGGTTATCGTTACGGCTTCCGCATAGACAATCTTTCTCTACGCCATTACACCGATCCTTATTACATACCTCGAATCATCAGTTACGAGTCGATTGTCCAGAATCCGGATTATTTCAAGCTACGACTGCTGGAGGTGCCGTTGTATTAGGCGCCGATAGCGATCACGTTCTCATGCTCCGCGGGTGGAAATTGTTCGCGTATTTTATGGAACAACTCTTAGATTACGAGGCGCGCTTAGAGCAGTGCCAGCCTTACAACCTATAGCTTGAGTTGATACGACAATATTATCGAAATACCGTTCTTGAAGTTTTGGCGAACCACTGTTCCAGTAATTCTCAAAAAACACCGCATTAATTCCATAGGTGGTATATGAATTTACAAAATTCAGACCTGTTCTTGAAGCTTCTAGCGCGCCGTCAATCCAAAACTCGTGAATTCCGTTAGACTGGCCAGGATCGTTCAATTTAACGTGGGTTTCGATACAATACCATTTCCCAGCGTGTTGACTGTCAAATATTGTTGTTGAACCGGCAGTTGCACCAAGCCACACCATGCTGGCGAAATCGTTATATCCCGTGCATGCAACTGCGTTATTCTGATCGACACACCGTACCGGATCTAACACTAAACGGTAATTCTGACCGCTCCAAAGATGCGCGATCATGGCCTGGGACCAGTTGTTATCCGTAATGACCGTGGCTCTGGATAACTTGTATGGGCTTCCTTGCCAGGGGTTTTGCATTTTTAGGTACATCCGGTAGTAAATTTCCCGAAAATTCTCTGTTGCTCTAATTCCCTTATTCATGTACGCATTTGGGTTGTTTCCAAAAGCGAGTTTTATATTGCCTGCCCCGATCTCACCTGTTTGCCACCGCGCTCGCATTCCGTTTGAAACATTTAGTCCAGTACCCGCGGTGATCACGAAATCACCACTATTATTGTCATGCTCAAAATATCGGCCCTGTCTCACCAAAGGCGTACCGTCTTCGAAGTCATCGCAAAAAATCCATTCCGGATGACTGCCCTGCCAGTTCTGACATTCCTCCGCTGATGCAAAATTGCTTACTCCTCCTTGAAAACAAAGCAAAAATAGGCTTGACGAACAATATTTCAATAGCTGGGACGCTAATTTCATCTTCGTACTCTCCTAAAGTCGCAACAGCCTTGTGATACGCCAATATCCGTTTTGGTCTCGACGTGCAAAGCAATAGCTCGTGTTTACTGAATCTCGGTGGTTCAATCTTGCTAATTTAGGAATTAGTCTAGCGGTTATCTACAATACCTAAATCGACATCCACTTCTTTTTTTCGGCACGATCAGCTTGTTCTTCAATCAGCCAACGAAGCATGGAGGACGACCTCGAAGGCAGGGACTTGTGATAGCCGCCTAAAGAAGGCTGCTCGCCACATATTGCTACTTCAACCCTGTCCGACATGGTTAAAGTAAGGGGCCGGGTACTGCCACCCCGGCCCTGTAATCTGGTATAACTTTGTCAGTGACTGAGCAGTATTACCAACCTATTTACATTATGAAGCACGCTGCACGGGCTTAGGGGTATCCGGCCCCGAAGGCTGAAAGTGGCCCTGCGTTATACACTTTTCCGGTGCTCCACGTGCTCGGAAGGGTGGTGAGCGTGGTCTGACTGCTCGTCTCGCTGGGTTGGGCAGTGGCCGCCGCAGCGTCGCGGAACCAGAGGGTACCCGTATTGGCGCTAAGAATAGCTATCCAGTATCGGGTGCCCGCGGTGACCGAGATGGCCGGAAGCGCGACGTTGTTCCATTGGCCCGTAGTGGGGTTGGTGAGAGTACCCTGTCCGAGGAGCTGGTAAGGGTGACCGTTCAGGTTGCTGTAAAGACCCACCACGAGCTTGGTCGCCGCCGAGCCCGCCTCCACATACATGGAAAGGCGGGTCACTTTTCCGGTCTTTGCCGCGGTATTTTGGAATGCATAGGCTTGCCCCGCGCGGAGGGAATCCGAGATGGGCCCAAGCGAATTGGTTCCAATGAGCGAAATGGGCGCAGAGGAGCTCGCTACCGAGGCGTTCTTATCGGCGCTAATCTCAGCGCTCGTCAAGGCCCGGTTATAGACGCGGATCTCATCGATGCGGCCTTGGAAGAACTCCCCGTATGCTTGGTTGCCGCCGATGCGTAGCGCCCCCGTCGAGGTGGTGAGCGCG
>JAKEHO010000116.1 GCA_022614965.1 Gammaproteobacteria bacterium | reverse complement strand
TCGCGGCAAGACGGTTGATTCCTTAGCAAGTATGCTCGCGGGCAGGAGGCAGAGCGCAATCACCGTAACGCAGATGCGGCTAAGTGGCGCGCTCGAATAGGCAACTATCAGGTCTATGGCCCGCACTCGAACCACACTCTCTCCCCTTGGCTAAGATTTTCTATTGTGGATGTCTTGCTGTCGCCAAGATCTGGTGTTTGTAGTTACTCAACAACCGATTAGGCGCATTAGCTATTTATTATGTTAGCTTACAAAATTAATACGGGAGTTCAAGTACTCTTGCCGTTTTTTTGCAAGCTGAAAGGCATCTCGGAGGTAGGGAGATCAAGGAATTCTGCACGGCAGAGGGCATCTGTGGCATGTGTCTTCAGGCGGTTTGTTAACCGCCTAGGATTTGTTCGAGGCGATCCAAGTCGTTGATTACACGCCAATGGCCACCGCCTGCTTCTACACGCTGTTGCCATGCTTGCAAGCGGTCCAGGTATTCACGCGGGTCAACGTTGTCGCTATGGAGTTTCGTTACGTTTAGCGCCACGACATCGAAGCCACTGAGCTTGAACGGTATGTCACGGACATAACCTTCTCTCAAGTCTTCCTTGAGGTCTGAAAAGATCAGGATGGTCTTCTTGGCAGAGGCTTTTTCATTCAGATATTCAATGGCTTGCAGGATCCCGCCGGTGACATCGGTGTGCGACGCAGGTTTGACTTCCTTGACAAAGCTATCGATCCCCTCGCGGAACTGGCGTTTTTGATGATTCGCCCTGCTTGGCCTGTCATCGAGTGTGACCCTGGCGATGATATCCTTTTCACTAAAACTTCCCGTGTCGATGCGCGCGACCGCGAACGAGTCATTCGGTTGCAGGGACACCAAAATGACGCTAATGACCTTCTGCGCGTTTTTAAGCTCGTTGGCGTACGTCCCTGAGGTGTCCATCAGCATGTAGACACCGCGGTTCTGCGGCGTACCGTCAGAACATCCCGCCACGACAGACCCAAACGCGAGTACAATGAGTGCTGCCACCCGTTGCATCACGATGCCCCCCCGATCGTTAACGTTTCCGTTTTTGGATCAGCATCTGCCACAATCGCCTTCGTCCTCATCACTCGCGTCCTAATGTGTTTTTCGATCCATAGTGGCACGAAGATCGATAGGTCGTAGATATGTACCAGCATGTTTCCAAAGTAGCGAAAGACGTTACCGATTAGCCGTAACACGAAGGCCACGCCACGCAGGAAGCCGATCCCTATCATTCCCAGGACAGTCCGCAGGGAATGCACGAAAGTTTCCAGTGGTATCGCAACAAACACGAGGGCGAATGGCAAGATAAAGCCCAGGCCCATCTGAGCAGCCGTCGTAATCCAAACAAATTCTGCTTTAAACTCGCCAACATCATCACCTCTTAGCAAGGCGCTGGTGGCAAGTTCGTCCTGCATTAGGATTTCGCGCAGGAAGGCTAGTCCCGCCTCAACGCTGGCAAGTATGAACAGAATGATAAATGTAGTCCAAACCATACGGTTGCGAATTTGGTCCTTGAGCGCGCCGACCACGGGGAACAGACGCGTGATGCGAAGGGATTCCATGAGGAACAGGCCCATGGAGATCTCGACAAGGATGATCACCAACGCGGAGATATCGGCGATCCTAAAGTTTCCTATCGTGTTGTGACCACCGACCATTTCCGCCATCGGCCGAGCAATCAAGTGAAAGTTAATCATCGCACCGCCGATCGCGATGACCAGCACAATAGACGAAATAAAGAACTGCGTTAGAGCAGACGATGACAGCATGCGTAGGGCACGGTCTGTTTGATTCTGAATATTTTCGTAATCCTCAATGTGTCGATCGATAATTTTGGCGCGTTCGAGGAGGCTATTTATATTCTTGTCGACGAGCCCGAGTGCCCGTTGCAACCTTCGCCAATAGGGCGTCATCTTCGAAAGCAGTGTATGACGGACATGCGTGGCTTTACGGTATTCTTCCAGCGCCCTGTCATGGGCCTTCACCATGGATCGGTGGATCTCTGCAAGGATGTCGCTCACCGTGGGGTCGCCTTTTGCCGGTATCTTCGCGACGGCCTCAACCGCTTTAGTCCATGCAAGCGGTGATGGCGGTACTTCGGTACTCTGTTTATAGTCCTCCTCCATCAAAGTGAATTCTTCGCTGAGTTTTCGGTGCAAGGATGGGAATTCCCCCAGGTCTCTACGAATGGTTGCATACACCCGCTCGAACTCACGCTCTAAAATGCGTTCCGATGCCTCCCGTCCAGCAGCTAACAGGACTTCCTTGTTGCGTTGGGACAATTTCTGTTCTGCGCGAATCACCGAGTTCGCAGACAGTCGCATGGCATGATGCAAAATACGACTGAAGGACAGAATGACGCGATGGGCTGGTGCTCTCGCAATATAAAGGAGCAATGCAAGGACGATAAACCAGATCAGTCCTGATAGTACGGGATTCGGCACAATCATAAAGGCTTCTGAATACGACATAAGTGCCTCCGTATGCAGCGGTATTGGTTGAGTTGACCCGAGTCTATTTGCCCTCCTGGTCGATCCTTTCGCGCTCTTTGGCGGCGGAGTCCATCAAGGTCTGCTCTACAGCCTTGGCCTTTTCTAAAGCATCAGTCTGCGCCTTCCATGCATGATCCTTGACTGCGCTTGGTTTGTCTTGTTCATTTGAATCGCTCGAGCATGCGATGAATTGCAACATCGCCACATAAGTTAGCGTTAACAGCAGGGTGCGCATGGTTCCCCCTCCGGATTTAGAGAACGACGGGGCTTATCGCTCTATGCTCCCTAATATATAACACGTTTGTCGCTACATTGAGCCGCCATCCGCACAGGAAGAATGCTGATTTAGGGCAGATGAACTGGGGTAGACAAGCCGAACTAGCAATTAATGGTAAGTATACCGTATGTGATTTGACACAGCGTTGGGTTGTGCTTGAAATGTGACGTTTTAGGCATTTCGCATGAGGTTGCCGGTATCACGGACAACGCTGCGTTGGGATGCCACAAGACATCTCATCGGTAGATTTAGAAAGATCGCTATGATTCATGGTGATGACCGATGTGTAACGGATGAGTGCCTATGACATCTTGCGTAGCGTCAATATCGGCGGTTGATGAAGCACCGACCGAGTTCCAAGAAAACCTGCAAGTCCGATCCCTACGGCCCCAATGCTAGGTCCAATAAGCCAGAGCCAGGGATTAAATTGATAGTTGATAGCAAAGACCTGGGTGGCGATCACATGGCCCGCGAGAGTCGCTGCGATCGCGGCGAGTAACCCGGCGACAAGTCCCAGACATGTGAATTCAGCAAGCAGTCCTTTAGCCAATTGTGTCGTGGTTGCGCCCAGCGTGCGGAGTAGGGCGCTCTCATGTATCCGTTCATCGTGGGTTGTCTGGATTGCAGCAAAGAGGACCGTCAGACCCGCGAGCAGGGTGAGTACAAAGACATATTCCACGGCGAGCGCAGCTCGGCTAATGATACCTTGGGCCTTCTCAATAAGGGCATCGACGTCGAGGATTGTGATGCTGGGGAAACGTGTGATGAGTTCATTAAGCAACCATTTGCTGCCGGGGGGCAGGTGAAAGCTTGTGATGTAAGTAGCGGGATAGCCATCCAGCATCCCCGGGTTTGCGACAACGAAGAAGTTAACGTTAAAAGTGTCCCACTCGACGCGTCTGAGGTTGCTTACCTTGCCCTTAACTTCCCGTTCCGCTACCTGAAAGGCGAGTTCGTCATGTAATTTTATGCCGAGGGTGGTGGCAATCCCGTCTTCGACGGAGAAGAGATGCTTACCATGATCCCCCGCTTTCCACCAAATGCCTGCAATGATCTGATTGTCCCACTGGGGAGACTCAGCCCAGGAAAGATTGAATTCCCTCTCCGCGAGGCGTTGTGCTCGCGGCTCCGAATAATCGTCGGGATCCACGGCATGCTCGTTGATCGTAACCAGCCTGCCCCGAACCATGGGATATAGTATCGGTGGAGTTTGGCTCTTGTCGCGGAACAATTGCCTTATCGCGTCGACCTCATCTCGCTGAACATTGATGATGAATTGATTTGGGGCCTGAGGAGCCAATCTGTCCCGCCATGCAGTGATGAGATCTGTACGGACCAGGGTTAGCAACAGCATGACCATGATTCCGAGGCCGAGTGCTACGATCTGGGCAACGCTACTACCGGTACGTCGGACGATATTCGTCACGCCGAAGCGCCAGCCAATGCCCACCCGGGCACGCAATCCGGCGAGTAGCTTAATGACAAACCAGCCAGAGCCTGCAAGCAGGATCCCGGTAGCCAGAAGCGCGCCCAGCGTATAAGCCGTTAACTGCAGGTCGCCAGAGTACCATGGTACGAGCATCGCAAGCGCTGCGATCGCTGCGCCGTACACTGTGACCATTCGCCTCGGCAGGGGGCCGAGGTCGCGGCGTAGGACACGAGCGGGAGGCACGGATCTCAGACGCGTGATGTGCGGGATTGCGAACCCCAACAAGGTGATCAATGCCACAGAAACACCACTCAGGAGTGGGATCCAAGAGGGCGTGGGGAGGATGGTAGGGGTGAGACCGATCAGCAGTTTCGAAAGGCCAAGCTGCACTAGGAAACCAAGGCCGCAGCCGGCGATGCCGGTCGCCAAACCGAGGCAAAGCAACTGGATTAAATAGCTGCGACTAATAAATCCCTGGCTTGCCCCGAAACAGCGCATGATGGCGCAGTTATCAAGATGCCGTACCACATAGCGCTGCGTGGCTAGGGCGATGGCAAGGCCTGCGAGAGCGACGGCAACCACTGAGGCAAGGTCAAGGAACTGCTCCGCACGTTCAAACGCCCTGCGAAGTTCAGGGCGGCCTTCGCGCAGATCCTGTATCTGCAGGATCGGGTCCCGTTGTGATGTGATCCACCACCGGAAAGCCGCAATGTCGCTGGCCGCGCCTGATAAGAGTAGACGGTAGTGCACACGGCTTGCTGGCTGCACCAGTTTTGTGGCCGGGACATCAGCCAGATTGATCATAATACGTGGTGCAATGTTGAACAGCTCGCCGCCGCGGTCGGGTTCATTGACCAACACCTTGCTTACGAGCAACTGGGTCACACCCAGGTCGATGCGATCGCCAACGGAAACGCCTAGGAGCTGCATCATCCGGCCGTCGACCCAAGCCGTGCCGGATTGGGGGATCTGCCGGGTTTCGCTTGCTGCCCCAAAGAGGCTGGTCGCCGTGCTGAGTTCGCCACGCAGCGGATAATGACTATCAACGGCCTTCACCTCGGCAAGTTGTAACCTGTCACCCGCGACCGCCACGCTGCGAAAGCTTAGCGTCTCAGCCGTCCTTAAATTCGATCTCTGCGCTTGCTCGATAAGTTTCGCTGGGATTGGATCAGGTGAAACGAGAACCAAATCAGCAGCAAGCAGCTCCGCGGCCTGGAGCACGGTTACTCGATGGATTCGGCTGCTAAAGAGACCTACAGATGTCACGCTGGTAACCGCGATAACAAGAGCAATGGCAACCAGCCGCAGTTCACCAGCGCACCAGTCACGCTTTAGCGCAGTCAAGGCAAACGCGATTTCTTTCATCTGATGGCCTATCGCCTTCAGTTAGGCTATTTGGTGCGTTTCCCCAGTTAGCGAGCCGCCGTTTAACGTCAACCGTCTGTGGCAATGAGTTGCGATAGCGTCGTCGTGGGTTACAAGCATGAGCGTGGTCCCGTATTCGCGATTGAGAGAGAATATAAGTTCGATAATTTGTGTTCCGGTCTTCTGATCCAGGTTACCGGTTGGCTCGTCAGCTAACAGCACCTTGGGTTGAGGGGCAAACGCTCTGGCAATTGCGACGCGTTGTTGCTCTCCACCGGATAGCTGGTTGGGATAATGGTGCAATCGTTCTCCCAAACCCGCGCGCTTGAGAACGTCAACGCTTAGCTCTCCCGGTTTTTGGTGATCTGCAAGCTCCAAAGGTAACATCACATTTTCCAATGCAGTAAGATTTGGCAGCAACTGAAATGTCTGGAACACAAATCCGACACGCTGACGGCGTAACAGTGCGCGACCGTCCTCATCGAGGGAACCAAGGTCAACTCCGTCTAAGAGGACTCGGCCACTGGTGGGCGTGTCTAATCCGGCAAGCAGTCCGAGTAATGTGGATTTTCCGGACCCGGAGACACCGAAAATCGCCACAGTATCTCCATGCGGGATTGACAAATTGATATTGTGGAGTATCGTCAATTGCCCTGCCGGACCGTCAACTTGCTTGCTGAGTTCTTCAGCGTGCATGATCGGCACGGAGTGATTTCCCCTCATGTTGCTACGTTCCTTTTGCATTGCGTTTTTCTGTGTTGCGGCTGCTATTGCGGCAACGGAACCCGTAATTCTGGTATTAGGCGATAGCCTGAGTGCCGGGTATGGGATTGACGTAAAAAGCAGCTGGGTGGCCCGATTGCAGCAGCGTATCAAGCAACAAGGCTACAGTTACAGGGTAGTCAATGCCAGTATCAGCGGCGATACCCTACGCGGGGCCCAGGCTCGGGTCCGGGGGCTCCTTGACACCCACAGCCCTAACATCGTGGTTGTTGAGCTAGGCGGCAATGATGGCTTACGCGGACTGTTAGTATCGGAGATCCGTAATAACCTCTCAAAGATACTTGATGCATGCCGCGCTAGGCATGCAAAGGTGGTCCTTGTAAGCATGCGCTTGCCGCCGAATTACGGAGCGCATTATAACGAACAGTTTGAGGCTGTCTATCATGAGCTTGCAGAGGATCACGATGTTCTACTTGCACCCTTCATTCTTGAAGGGATTGCCGATCATCCGGAGCTCATGCAAGAGGATGGCGTCCATCCCAGTACACTTGCCCAGGAACGAATGCTGGATAACCTGTGGCCCTCTATTGTTCCACTGCTATAAAAGGGTGGTGCGGGCCCATCATTATCCGTATCCACGATCAATTATTTGCTGATGAGTATCCCGGTCGGGCCCTTACAACAATATTTATTTTGATTGAACGCTTTGGTAAAGGAATTGGGAGATGAAGTTCTGCAGCAATTGTGGCGCCGTTGTTCAGCAGAAAATCCCGCCAGGAGACGATCGCCCGCGCTACGTTTGTGATGCCTGTTCCACAATTCATTATCAGAACCCAAAGATCGTGGCCGGCTGCATCGCCGAGTGGGAAGACCAGATTCTCCTTTGCCGCCGTGCAATTCCGCCGCGCCACGGTTTATGGACCCTGCCTGCCGGTTTCATGGAGATAGGGGAAACATCGCTAGAGACTGCGATGCGCGAGACCATGGAGGAAGCGAATGCCAGGGTGCAGATAGCCGCCCTGTATGTGGTTTTGAATTTGCCCCATGTCGACCAGATATACATGATGTTCCGCGCCCGCCTACTTGACCAGAATTACTTGCCAGGGGAGGAAAGTTTGGAAGTCCAGTTATTTAACGAAGATCAGATCCCCTGGGATGCCCTGGCCTTTTCGACAGTACGCCACACACTCAAGCTCTATTTCGATGATCGGCGCATGGGTAGATTCCGCTTTCACATGGGCGATATCATCCAGGTCGATGGGCGATATACGGGATTGAAGGAACATTTGTTAGGAAGTTGATTCCAGTCATTTAGGTGGATCAGGTATTCGACGCGTGGAGCGTAGAGAGTGCAATTTTCAAGGCCCTTGATACAGGGTACATTTGAGCACCGAGCTGCGTGACAGGATCCCAGTGGTGATCTAGATATCCTGAGTCAGCATGATTCGTCTAACATAACCCAATAACCAAGGCTGCATTCATAGCAGGTGCCCCTGTCACAGACATGATCGTCCGGCTCAAATTCCGTATCATTCCAGTAGCAATGCTTGCTCGCTCGTGACATCGATACGGTGTCTGCGTCGCTTATGGACTTCGCGACTTTCGAGTTTTTACGGGCGGGGTCCATGGGCGCAACCTGCACTGGGAAATGGTTATCGGATCCGGGCATTGGCTGGCCTCGGGTTACGGGTTATGTTATTGATTGCGTAGCTTAGCGCTCACGCTAGGCTAGTTCCAGGGAAAACTTGCGTCGCAGCGACGATATCTTTCGGGGCGCCGGATCAGTAGGGACTTGGGCTCCTTTTTTTGACAAGGACGGGTTGGAATTTGTGTCAGAGATCGCTATCGTTACGCGTTCTGTGTTTTTCGGATTTCAACAAATCAGTGTTTCACTAAGATCAAGGTGATGTCTGAACTCGTAATGCCCCACGGGGGCGGCGGATTGAAAGCCCTGCTTCTCGAAGGTGGTGCGCTTGCCGAGGAGAAGGCCCGTGCCGTGCGTCTCAAGCGTATTCCCATTACATCCCGTGAGGCGGGTGATTTGATCATGATGGGAATTGGTGGATTTACCCCGCTGGAGGGGTTTGTGGGGCACGACGACTGGCGCAGTGTTTGTGAGGATATGGCCTTGGTGAACGGTCTTTTTTGGCCTATTCCCATCACGGTTTCGACCGATCAGGCTAGCGCAGGCACGATCAAAGAGGGAAGCGAAGTTGCGCTTGCGGATGCGGACAGCGGCGAGATCATGGCCACTATGCGCGTGAGGGAAAAGTACACGATCGATAAGGACTACGAGTGCAAGGCCGTCTACAAGACAACGGATACCGCGCATCCTGGCGTCAAGATGGTGATGGAACAAGGTGCGGTAAACCTGGCAGGCCCAATCAAGGTAGTGTCCCAAGGGGAATTCCCAGAAAAGTATTCCGACACCTACAAGACCCCGTATGAGACTCGGGCCCTGTTCGAGAAGAACGGTTGGAGCACCGTGGCTGCCTTCCAGACGCGAAATCCCATGCACCGATCCCACGAGTATCTTGTTAAGGTGGCCGTTGAGATTTGTGACGGTGTGCTGGTCCATTCCCTGCTCGGCAAGGTAAAAGCTGGCGATATTCCAGCTGATGTCCGTACCCGAGCCATCCGGGCGTTGATTGAGAATTACTTTGTCGAGGATACCGTTTTGCAGGCTGGGTATCCCCTTGACATGCGCTACGCCGGCCCCCGCGAAGCCCTGTTGCACGCCTTGTTTCGGCAGAACTATGGTTGTTCACACCTCATCGTTGGCCGCGACCACGCAGGGGTTGGGAGTTACTACGGTCCATTCGACGCCCAGCATATCTTTGACGAGATCCCTGCAGATGCGCTCGCCACCCGGCCGTTGAGGATTGATTGGACGTTTTGGTGCGAAAAGTGTGGGGGCATGGCGTCTATGAAGACCTGCCGCCACGACGCCGAAGATCGACTGATGCTGTCTGGGACCAAATTGCGCAGCTTGCTTTCCACCGGTGCTGAAGTACCTGAGCATTTCAGTCGCCCCGAAGTCCTGGAGATCCTGCGCGAGTATTATGCTGGGCTGACCGATGATGAAAATGTGGCGGTTAACGTGACGGGCCACTCGGCCCGCTAGGTTTCGGGTGATACCGGGAGATACGCTTTCCGAATACTAACGCTTCATCGATTCAAAGAATGCAGCGTTAGTTTTTGTTGCCTTGAGCCGCTCAATCATGAATTCCATGGCCGCTATTTCATCCATAGGATGGAGGAGCTTGCGAAGTATCCAAATCTTTTGCAGCTCATCCGGGCTGGTGAGGAGTTCTTCCCGGCGGGTCCCTGAGCGGTTGATGTTAATGGAGGGGTAGATGCGCTTTTCGGCTATCTTCCGGTCTAGATGGATTTCATTGTTGCCAGTGCCCTTGAATTCTTCGTAGATCACATCGTCCATCCTTGAGCCGGTGTCAATGAGAGCAGTGGCGATGATGGTCAAACTGCCGCCTTCTTCGATGTTACGTGCTGCGCCAAAGAATCGTTTCGGACGCTGTAGCGCATTGGCGTCAACACCTCCCGTAAGCACCTTTCCGGAGGCAGGGACGACTGTATTGTAGGCCCGTGCGAGTCTTGTGATGGAATCGAGCAGAATGACGGCGTCCAGTTTATGCTCTACTAGTCGCTTGGCCTTTTCGATGACCATTTCCGCCACCTGAACGTGTCGGCTGGCCGGCTCATCGAAGGTACTTGAGACGACCTCACCGCGCACTGAGCGTGCCATTTCCGTGACCTCTTCGGGGCGCTCGTCGATCAATAGGACAATTAGATAGCATTCCGGGTGATTGTGGGTGATCGACTGGGCGATGCTCTGAAGCATCATGGTCTTTCCGGCCTTCGGCGGAGAGACGATGAGACCACGCTGCCCTTTGCCGATGGGCGCGACGAGGTCGATGATGCGAGGAGTGTGGTCCTCTGTGCTTCCGTTGCCGAGTTCGAGGGTCAGGCGTTGATGAGCGAAAAGAGGAGTGAGGTTCTCAAAGAGTATTTTGTTCTTGGTGTTCTCTGGTGGTTCGAAGTTAATTTCGTTTACCTTGAGCAGGGCGAAATAACGCTCTCCATCCTTGGGGGGGCGGATCTTGCCGGAGATGCTATCCCCCGTGCGCAGATTGAATCTCCGGATCTGGCTGGGTGACACATAGATGTCGTCTGGCCCTGCAAGATAGGAGCTGTCAGCTGAACGCAAGAATCCAAAACCATCCTGGAGAATCTCCAAAACCCCATCGCCGTAGATATCTTCACCTTTTCTTGCGTGGGCTTTGAGTATTTCGAAGATGACATCTTGTTTTCGGGAGCGAGCCAATCCCTCGAGACCAAGCGTCTCCGAGATATCAATCAGTGCGGCAGCGGGTTTCTGCTTAAGTTCGGTGAGATTCATAGCCTCACGAGCGTACTGTCGAATAAGTAACTAAGGACGCGTCAACGCCCACATCGATGGAATCGGGTAAGTAAATAAAAATTAATCAGAGGGAATGGTTGGGACAGGTCGTGTCGCCTTTGATGTTAAAATAGCATGTCAAAAGGGTCGCGTCCAGCCCGATTAGCATGGGCGCGATACTTCATATGGTACTGTCCACAAAGGCCGTCAATTGGGATTTAGACAGGGCACCAATTTTGGTTCCCGCAACGTTGCCACCCTTGAAAATCATTAAAGTGGGAATGCCGCGAATGCCATATTTAGGTGGCGTATCCGGGTTTTCGTCGATATTCATCTTGGCTACTGTCAGCCTGCCCGCGTACTGTTCCGAGATCTCTTCGAGGATTGGGGTGATCATTTTACAGGGGGCACACCATTCTGCCCAGTAGTCTACAATGACTGGGGTCTCAGATTTGAGTACTTCATCTTCGAAGGTGGCATCGGTAACATGAACAATGCGTTCGCCCACCTAGTTAGGTCCTCCGTTGTCTTATGACGATCATTTCAGCGAAATTGTCTCTCAATTGCAAGCCCGACATAGGGGCAGGTTACGCTATGCGGTGATTTGATGGCGACGCAACATCTGACTGACGTACGATTTGCTGAATTTTCCTTGCATCCCGCGCTTCTGAAAGCGCTCGTTGCGGTTGGCTTTTCCCATTGCACGCCAATTCAGGCCGTATCCCTGCCGCTCATGCTCTCGGGTAAAGACGTAGCTGGTCAGGCACAGACCGGCACGGGTAAGACGGCAGCCTTTCTATTGGCTACGATGGATCGGTTGCTAATGAGCCACAGTCCTGTTGGCCGGAAACGGAATCAACCGCGTGCCCTGATCCTATCGCCCACGCGTGAGTTAGCCATACAAATTCACAGGGATGCGATAGAACTTGGACAGTATACGCCATTGTCCCTTGCTCTTGTCTATGGTGGTGTGGACTATGAACGCCAGCGGGGAATGTTGGAAGACGGCGTTGACATACTCATCGGTACGCCTGGGCGCCTGATTGATTATTACAAACAGGGTGTCTTCGATCTCAAGGCCATCGAAGTTGCGGTCTTGGATGAGGCAGACCGCATGTTTGATCTAGGCTTCATTCGTGACATTCGCTACCTATTACGGCGCATGCCGAAACCTGAACGGCGCTTGAACATGTTATTTTCCGCAACGCTATCGCTGCGCGTGACCGAATTGGCGTATGAACATATGAATAACCCCGAAATTGTGAGGATCAATCCAGAGAGGGTCGCAGCCGATAACGTATCCCATGTTCTCTATCACCTTGGGACACAAGAAAAAATTCCCCTGTTACTTGGGTTGCTAAAGCGTATCGATCCGACACGAACCATTGTTTTTGTTAACACGAAGCGGAGCGCTGAGAAGGTTTGGGCCTATTTGGAGGGCAATGGATTTCATGCGGCGATGCTCTCAGGGGATGTCCCTCAGCGAAAACGGCAAACGCTTATGGCACAGTTCGCCCGGGGAGACGTCCCAATCTTGGTGGCTACGGACCTTGCGGCTCGGGGGCTGCACATCACCGACGTTAGCCATATTTTCAATTTTGACCTTCCACAAAATGGCGAGGACTATGTGCATCGGATTGGGCGGACGGCGCGTGCGGGTGCTAGCGGTGATGCAGTCAGCTTTGCCTGCGAAGAATATGTGTATTCGTTGATGGATATTGAAGCGTTCATTGGTCATAAACTACCTGTTGCAAGCATCACGGATGACCTGCTTATCACTCCAAAACCGCCAGCGGGGCTTAAACGGTATCAAACCGTGGTGCGCAGACCGAAATCACGGACGTCTCAAAAGAAGCGAACGAGGGGACATAAGACAAGGGCCCAATACCGCGCACGCTGATAGGGCATAGGGCGTTACTGCGTCAATTGATGTTGTAACCAGCTACTTATCTCAGCGAGTTCCTGCGGGCACACGGCGTGCAGCATAGGATAAACGTGCCACTCGATCATGTAATTCATCTTTTTCAATTGCTCAAAAGACCGAAGGCCCTGAAAGAGGGGAATAACCGGATCGGCCTTCCCGTGGGCCATAAATATTGGGATACCCGAGTTCGCTGGGTGTACTTCTTCTCTCAGTTGAGAAGCCATCGGCAGATAGGTAGATAGCGCGAGCACACCTGCAAGTCGATACGGAAACCTCAATGCCGTATGCAAGGCAATGGCACCACCTTGAGAAAATCCTGCCAGCAAGATCTTATTGGCGGCGATCCCGCGGCCACGTTCTGCGTCAATGAACTCAGTCAAGATCCGGGATGAATCCGTTATACCTTCTACGTCTTCACATTTTGTAAGGTTCGGATCCTTCACATCGTACCAGGCCCGCATGGTGAGACCGCCATTAATGGTGATCGCTCTGTATGGGGCGTGTGGAAAGATAAACTGGATGCCGTGATCTGCCGGGAGCTTAAGCTCGGGTACAATCGGCTCAAAGTCATGGCCGTCGGCTCCCAAGCCGTGTAGCCAGATGACACTGGTCTTGTGCGCGCTTGCGGAGGGGATCACGACGGCGTCGAGGGGGCTCTGCATGGTGAGGTATGATCCGTGTTGACTGACGGGGCGGTATCCTCGCAGTTTGGTCGTCTCGGCTGCAAGGGGTTTAAAACCGCCTAGAATAGGCTACTGGCAGTCCCGCCAACGATGTTGCTGGAGCGGACATCGAGCTTGTCATGGCAATCGCGCAAGAATTTTTGTTATTCTCCGGTAACATCGAGGAAAGATACCGGGAGACACGTACATGAATAGGCGGCTGTTCCGATACGCAGGATGGCTCGCGATCGCCGCGTTCGCCTTAGGGATCCTGCTCGCAGGCTGCGGTCAGAAGGGAAACCTTTACCATCCTGAGGAAGATCAAACGGTTTTAAATATCTTCCGCATCCGTTAGCCAACATGGACCCATTTAATACCCGCGACGGTCATCTTTACGCCGAGGGGGTCGCACTGACTGAGATCGCCGAGAGGTATGGTACACCCTGTTATGTCTACTCGAGGGCCGCCATCGAAGAGCAGTGGCGCGCTTTCGATGAAGCCTTTGCCGGCGCCCATCATTTGATCTGCTATGCGGTAAAGGCCAATTCCACCCTTGCTGTATTGAATATTTTGGCGCAACTGGGATCGGGCTTCGACATTGTCTCTATAGGGGAGCTTGAGCGCGTGGTAAAAGCCGGGGGAGATCCGGCCAACGTTGTGTTTTCCGGCGTCGGCAAACGCACCGATGAGATGCAGCGGGCCTTGGAAACGGGCATTCGCTGTTTTAACGTAGAGTCACGTGAGGAGCTTCAACGACTTGATCAGCTCGCAGGCCACATGGGATTGCGTGCGCCAGTATCACTACGCGTCAATCCAGACGTCGATGCCAAAACGCATCCGCACATTGCCACCGGTCTTAACGAAAGTAAATTTGGGATCCCCATCACAAGCGCGCGTGCCATCTTTGCAGAGTCGAGTACGACGGCCAACGTCGATATCGTCGGTGTGGGCTTCCATATCGGTTCACAGATCACGGATATGGAACCGTTCCTGGACGCATTGCGACGCCTTTTGAAGCTCATGGAGGAACTGGAATCTGAGGGGATCACGTTAAAGCACATTGACATCGGTGGCGGTCTCGGGCTCCGCTATCATGATGAGCATCCGCCGACGCCCGCTGAGTATGGCGCATCAGTACTCGCGGAACTTGAGGGTCGGCCCTACGCAATCGTCATCGAACCGGGACGCGCGATTGCGGGCCACGCTGGCCTGCTGTTAACCAAGATCGAATATCTCAAACACACTGCGCAAAAGAACTTTGTCATCGTGGATGCTGCCATGAATGACTTGGCACGCCCTGCCATGTACGATGCCTGGCATGACATCGTCCCGGTGGTGACAGGTCGCATACGCTCCAGAGAGCGTTACGACATTGTGGGGCCTGTATGTGAGAGTGCCGATCGGCTCGGTAAAGAGCGAGAGCTCAGTGTGCGGGCTGGGGATCTTCTTGCCGTGCGTTCGGCTGGGGCCTACGGATTCTGCATGAGCTCAAACTACAATTCTCGTCCCCGCGTTGCCGAGGTGATGGTGGATGGCGAGAACGCGCATCTTGTGCGAAGACGTGAGTCACTGGCCGATTTAATGGCCGGGGAATACCTGCTGCCGTCGTACCCGAATGGAACGTGTGCCTGAGCCTGAGCTGATGAATGACCCCGCACAGGCCCAAGCCTACGCTCAGGCAGACTTCTCTCTGCCACATTCGATGTTTGTTGACAAGTTCAGGGCGGTGTTTCCTGATGAGGTAATCGAAGGCCATGTGCTGGATTTAGGTTGTGGGGCAGCGGATATCACGGTCCGATTCGCCCGCGCTTTTTCTAAGTGCCGCCTCGATGGGGTGGATGGTGCAATGCCCATGCTTCGGTTCGGCCAAGAAGCTGTCGCCGGAGAGGGCCTTCAAGATCGTATTCGCTTATTACACGGATACCTGCCAGGGGCAGGATTGACGCCCGGGCGCTATGACGCCCTCATTTGCAATAGCCTGTTGCACCACCTGAATGACCCCCTGGTGCTTTGGGAAGCTGTGCGAATGTACGCACGGGAGGGTGCTCCGGTGTTTATCATGGACCTAGCTCGTCCACAGAGTTCAAAGGAGGCTGCACAGCTCGTCGAGCTATATGCGGCATCTGAGCCGGAGATCTTGAGGCGTGATTTCTACAATTCGCTGCGTGCTGCCTATCGCCCGGACGAAGTCCGGCGGCAAGTTGTGGATGCGGGGCTTGCTCATTTCACGGTGGAGATGATTTCGGATCGGCACCTCATCGCCTATGGGCGTCGATAGCATTGCCAAGCTCTTGAGCTTTCGTGCCCTGAGGGCCGTTTTGCCAAAGTGGGGTGCGAGTGGAGGTGGCTTTTCTTTTATTGAGAGGGACGCAAATAGAGCCCACAGGCGGCCCGTCTTGTCTTTGACGCACGGCGCGCATCGTGCTTGCGAGCGTGTGCATTAGGGCCGCGGTCGATTATAATAGCGCGCACAATAATAGTGCGAAGAGCAGCAGGCTCGCCCCAACGTAGTGCACTTGGCCTTGCATCGGTCGTACTAACTTATTGTTTTTAAAAGAGTTAAGGCGGCCCATGCGTGGCATATATTATGCGAAAAATGCCTGGTATCGCTGGATGATGGGGCCGTAAACGCGGTAAGGGAAGGGGGGTCGATTCTCAACTGCCCAGTCGTCAGTCGCAATCAGGCGCATAGGCATCGCGCAGTCGTCTGTTACTCCCCGATCTGCATGTTGAATACTTGATAGGCACAAGTCGCCCCGTGCGGCTCATAAGAACAGGAGGAATTTGATCATGTCGCTTGCGAAACTTCAGGATCTAATTAAAAAACACGGCATCAAAATCGTGGATTTGCGCTTCACTGATGTACCCGGCTTATGGCAGCACTTTTCCGTAACCACGGATGAGATCAACGAGGGCTTGTTTGCAGATGGGATTGGTTTTGACGGCTCCTCAATCCGCGGTTTCCAGGAGATCCATGAATCCGATATGGTGCTATTGCCTGATGCGGATTCGGCCTTCGTTGATCCGTATTTTGGATTTCCGACGCTTGCTGTTATCTGTGATGTTCTCCATCCGGGGCTTAAGCCCTATACGCGCAGTCCCAGGTACGTAGCGAAAAAGGCCGAGACGTATCTCAAGTCGACTGGGATTGCCGATACGGCGTATTTCGGACCCGAGCTGGAATTCTTTATCTTTGACGATGCCCGGTTCGATCAGAACCAACACTGCGGCTACTACTATATTGATTCGGTTGAGGGGGCGTGGAATTCGGGCCGCGAGGAAAATCCGAACCTCGCTTATAAACCGCGCTACAAGGAAGGCTATTTCCCACTTCCTCCGCATGACACCCTGCAGGACATTCGCTCCGAAATCGTCCTCAATCTGGTAGCGGCGGGCGTACCCGTCGAGGTTCACCATCACGAGGTGGCAACTGCCGGACAAAATGAGATCGATATGCGTTTTACCTCGCTTGTGCGGATGGCAGACAATGTCATGAAGTATAAGTACATGGTGAAGAACTCGGCCCGCAAGCATGGCAAGGTCGCCACATTTATGCCAAAGCCGCTATTTGCTGACAATGCAAGCGGCATGCATGTCCACCAGAGCCTGGGCAAGGGTGGTACCAACCTGTTTTACGATAAATCGGGCTACGCGCTCACATCAAAACTGTGCAGATGGTATATCGGTGGCCTGCTCAAACACGCTTCCGCTTTAATGGCTATCGCCGCCCCGACTACCAATTCGTATAAGCGCCTCGTGCCGGGTTTCGAAGCGCCCGTCAATCTTGCCTATTCACAACGTAATCGGAGCGCAGCGATACGCATCCCCGTCTACAATGAGACCCCGGCGGCTAAACGCATCGAGTTCCGACCGCCTGATACAGCGGCCAATCCTTACTTGCTGTTTCCAGCAATGCTTATGGCTGGCTTGGATGGGATCGAGCACGAGATGGACCCGGGCGAACCCATCGATCAAAATATGTACGAGCTTCCGGAAAAGATCCGGCGTAAGGTCAAGACAGTGCCGGGATCTCTGGAGGAAGCCATGGACGCGCTGGAAAAAGACCACGCCTTCCTGCTAAAGGGCAATGTCTTTACTCAGGATCTCATTGATATGTGGATCAACTATAAGCGCACCAAAGAGATCACGGAGATGCGCTTGCGGCCACATCCGTGGGAGTATTACCTGTATTTCGATGTTTGATCCCCATACGCGGCCGGCGGCAAGGCGCCGGCCGCCTTCGTTTCCGGTTTGGTCAATTTCTTTGTCCTCGACTTTTTAGACTTTTCTAGAGGCTAGGAATCATAACCCGGCACCTGGGGTAGCCTCATCGGGTATATTGAGCAGGAACCGATCGGGGTTTGCGAGGTCTTTACTTGAGGGCCGTTCAAGCATTGGTTATCCTAAATTCTATGCGTAGCTTGTTGTCGTTCTTGATCTTTGGTCTTGTGCTTTCCTTTTCAGTCTCGGCCGTCGTATATCGATGGGTCGATGAGAACGGCAATGTTGTCTATTCGGACAAGCTGCAACCCGGAGCGGAAGCCATTCAGAAAAAGGACATTCAAACCATCGATGCGCCGCCTGTTGCCCCAATTACACCCAAATCAGAGACAGAGACATCGGCAAAAACGGGGTTTGCAGGTTACAAACGCGTTGCCGTGGTGAGTCCCGAGAACGATGCTGCTGTCAGAGAGAACGCGGGGAATGTGACGGTGACTGTCGCGGTCGAGCCTGCTTTGCAGACCACAATGGGACACAAGCTCGCCTTGTTCGTGGATGGCGCGCAGATTTCAGAACCGGGTACGACGACCCAGTTTAACCTGAACAATATGGACCGGGGCACGCATACCCTAGAGGCCAAGGTCATCGGTTCCGATGGCCAGGTCATCAAGGGTTCCGAGCGAATCGTCTTCCATCTCTTACGTGTCTGAATGCGACCCTTTTAGCATTGATCATGCTGGATCCATGCGTGTCTTATTGTTGTTCTTGATCCTTGCTCTTGGGCTTTCCTTGTCAGCATCGGCCGCCGTGTATCGATGGGTCGATGAAAATGGAAACGTAGTCTATTCGGATAAGCCGCAACCCGGCGCGGAAGCCATCGAGATGAGGGAGATTCAGACCATACAGGCGCCACCCGTTGCGCCGATCACAGCAAAGGAAGTACCACCGCCACCGGAGTTCCCAGGCTACGAACAGGTGGCCATCGTAAGTCCCGAGAACGATGCCGCCGTCAGAGAAAACGCGGGGAACGTCACGGTGACGGTGGCCCTAGAGCCGGCCCTGCAAACCACGTTGGGCCATAGGATCGCGTTATTTGTCGATGGCGCACAGGTTTCTGAACCGGGCACGGCGACTCAGTTTAGCCTGATCAATATGGACCGGGGCACACATACCCTCGAAGCCAAGGTCATTGACTCCGATGGCAAGGCCATCGCAAGTTCCCCCCCTTCCGAATTCCATCTCTTGCGTCATTCTATATTGCTTCCGACACCAACACCGACTCCACTGCCTACCGCGCCTGCGCCCGTCACCTTTCCCTCTGGTGGTCCTTAGTCTTTCAAACTTCTCGATGTGATTGGTGTGAAGGCCCCGATGGGCGATAGCCGAGCCCGGTTTGGCCTCAATCTTGCCTGGTCCTCTCTGGGCTCGCCTGCATGCTCAAACGATGTCGTGATCTTCGCGGTGAGCACGAGGTAAGTTATTGATAGTTAATCCGATTGAATTGTGGTGTTACGCCTTGCTGAGCCATGCCGATCCATGGGGTATCGTCTGCACCAAGATGGTGCAATAATGGGCTGATTGCCATGATCAAATCGGAAGAAGCCCGGCGTCTATTCGATCATCTCACTACCGCCGTCTTAATGTTTGACCGAGAGCTCAGGCTTGTTGCCATCAACACCTCCGGTGAGGACCTCCTGTCGGTGAGCGCTCGTCACGTGGTGGGACTCAAGGCCCAAGAGATCTGGCCAGATGCACCGATGTTCACTGGCACGCTGGAACGGTCCTCTGCAACACAGGAGCCGCTGATAGAACGGGGGATGCACTTGCAGCTTGCGCTCGGTAAGGCGGTGACCGTGGATTATACGGTGACCCCGGTCAATGACGAAGAGGCGCCGATGGAGCTTTTAGTGGAGCTCATCAATGCAGATGTGCGCCGGCGGATCGCTCGGGAAGAGGCACTGATAACCCAGCACGAAGCCGTCAGAGCGCTGGTTCGGGGCATGGCCCACGAGATCAAAAATCCGCTGGGCGGACTCCGAGGCGCGGCTCAGCTGCTTGGGCGTGAATTGAATAACGCCGCGCTTGCAGAATATACGCGCATCATCATCGGGGAGGCGGATCGCCTGCAGCGCTTAGTGGACCGTATGCTGGCTCCTCACAGTCTTCCAAAGAAGCGCTCTGTCAATATTCATGAAGTGCTGGAGTATCTCTGCAGTCTTGTGGAAGCGGAGATTACTGCCGAGGTGAGGATCGTGCGCGACTACGATCCGAGCCTGCCTGAGTTGCAAGCGGATCGCGAACAACTGATTCAAGCGTTGTTGAATATTATGCGAAACGCGGTGGAGGCAGTAGGTGCATCAGGTGAGATCACCTTGCGAACGCGTCCGGAGCGTCAAATCACAATCGGACAAAAACGGTACAAGCTGGTGATTCGCCTGGATGTCATCGACAATGGCCCCGGCATCCCGCCTGAGATTGAACACGGCATTTTTTATCCCATGGTCACCGGTCGCGCTAACGGCACGGGCCTTGGATTGCCTATTGCGCAGATGCTGATCCAGCTGCACGGCGGCTTAATCGAGTTTGATAGTCAGCCGGGGGAAACCGTGTTCACTGTCTGGCTTCCTTTGGAGCGAGAGAATGGATAGAAAACACGACGTCTGGATTGTGGATGATGATCGTTCGATCCGCTGGGTGTTGGAGAAGGCGCTCATGCAGGCAGATATGAATGTGACGAGCTTCGATAACGCGGAGACGATCATGGCGCGGCTTAGAATTGAGGTGCCTGACGTCATTATCTCTGACATCCGGATGCCGGGGAGTGACGGTCTGACTATGCTCAAGGAAGTTAAGCGCGATCACCCAAATCTGCCGGTGATTATTATGACCGCGTATTCGGACCTTGATAGGGCGGTTGCGTCATTCAAAGAGGGGGCGTTTGAATATCTTTCAAAACCTTTTGATGTTGATGAGGTAGTCGGCTTAGTCCAGCGCGCGGTCACGGAGAATCATAGGCGTGCAGCACATGAGTCGGAGGGCGTGGAGGTCAAAATGCCGGAGATCATTGGTGCTGCCCCCGCAATGCAAGAGGTATTTCGGGCGATTGGAAGACTGGCGCGCTCACATGTCACTGTGCTAATTACCGGCGAATCGGGAACGGGGAAGGAACTGGTTGCGCGCGCGTTGCACCGCCACAGTCTGCGTGCAGGCAAACCTTTCATTGCACTCAATACTGCGGCGATCCCGCGTGACTTGCTGGAATCGGAACTCTTCGGTCACGAGCGCGGCGCTTTCACTGGTGCCGCGGGCGAGCGCATCGGCCGCTTTGAGCAGGCCAATGGCGGCACCTTGTTTCTGGATGAGATTGGCGACATGCCTGCGGAACTCCAGACGCGGCTTTTGCGCGTATTGGCCGAGGGGGACTTTTATCGTGTCGGTGGGCAAATCCCCATCACGGTGGATGTGCGTGTGATCGCTGCAACCCACCAAGATCTGGACGTGCGAGTCAAGAACGGTGCTTTTCGTGAAGATCTGTTCCATCGTCTGAACGTCATTCGTGTCCATCTGCCGGCGATACGCGAGCGACGGGAAGACATTCCGTCACTGGCGAAGCACTTTCTGACGACGGCCGCGAAGGAACCGGGTGTACTGCCGAAGACCTTGTTGCCAGAGGCAGAAGCGTTTCTTAAGGGTCTGGATTGGCCGGGGAATGTCAGGCAAATTGAAAACGTGTGCCGCTGGGTTACGGTGATGGCGCCTAGTCAGGAGATCCGTATTGGGGATCTACCGCCGGAGCTGCGGGGCAGCGTGACATCCGATTTCGGCGATGACAATTGGGAACGCATGCTGCGGGCCTGGGTAGAGCGCTGTCTCTCACGTGGCGAGATCGCTATTGTGCAGCAGGCTTTACCCCGGTTTGAGCGGATCATGATTGAGGCAGCGCTTGATCGAACCGGCGGTCGCCGACAGGATGCGGCAAAATTTCTAGGCTGGGGTCGAAATACGCTGACCCGCAAGATCAGAGAGCTGGGTATCGATCAGTAGGTTTTTGAATGGCCAGATCCCGTTGTTCCTTAGGTGCTTGGGCTCGACGAATGTCCCCTTGCCAGTGTCGTTCCCGTCATTTCTGTGCTGCCTCAGTCGTTATTTGGGTAGGCCAACTTCGTTAGAGCGTATGGATCCGGGCAGTACGGTCGCAATGTCCTACGTTCCTAGTTGCGCATGAGATTCCGATTCGGTTATTGCCTCATGTCGGGAATGATTTCATCGCATTATGCCAGCAGGCCCCCGATGATGGCGCCAAGTAGAAGCATCCCGACGTGGGACAGGGCCAAGACGAGACCCCCAGCCCCTGCAAGCGCGCCGACAAGCGGTAAACCCGTCAGGCTCGTGGCAAAAATGAATAAGATGATGCCAAAGAGAATGCTGGGTAATAACGCCGCGATTAAGCCGGCGCTAACACCACCTGCGACCTTGCCGCCGATAATCCCCGCCAGCAGCGAACCGATCGCCGGCAACCAAAATAATAAGAGCGAGATGACCCCCATCCAGACCATCCCCATAACGATGCTCCCTTCTTGTTCGGCTAACTCCGTCTTCGTCCGAGGTTCATCCGGCATTCCAATAGCTATCCCCCAAGGGCGTTGCCATGATGTTGGTCGCCTCAGCAAAGGCGCAATTCAGGCTCAAGAGCCCTTCAGCCACTCGGCCACGCGCTTGGCGAAATAGGTCAGAATGCCGTCTGCTCCGGCGCGTTTACACGCCGTCAGTGATTCCAATACCACCGCGCGCAGATCCAACCAGCCATTTTGTGCCGCCGCCATGAGCATGGCATACTCGCCACTGACCTGATAGACAAAGGTGGGTACACCAAACTCGGCCTTGACCCGTTGTACGATGTCAAGGCATGGCAGGCCCGGTTTTACCATCACCATATCCGCCCCCTCCGCAATGTCCAATGCCACCTCCCGCAGGGCTTCATCGGCGTTGCCCGGGTCCATCTGGTAGCTGAACTTGTCGCCTCCCTTGAGACTCGCCCCCGAGCCGATGGCGTCCCTAAACGGTCCGTAAAGGTTAGATGCATATTTGGCGGAGTAGGCGAGGATCATCGTATTCACATAGCCGGCCTCTTCCAGCGCATCGCGGATGGCTTTGATGCGCCCATCCATCATGTCGGATGGTGCAACCACGTCAGCGCCTGCTTGTGCATGGATAAGTGCTTGCTTGACCAGCACCGCCACGGTTTTATCATTGACCACGTAGTGATGTTCGTCGATCAGCCCATCCTGGCCATGGGTGGTAAAGGGATCGAGGGCAACATCCGTGATGACGCCAAGCATTGGGTACTCCGCTTTGAGGGCCCGAACGGCGCGTGGGATCAACCCGTCACGGTTGTAGGCCTCGCGGGCATCTTCTGTTTTCTTGTCCTCGGGCGTCACCGGGAATAGGGCGACGGCAGGGACCTTGAGCGCTACAAGCTCACGGGCCTCTCTCAGTAATTCATCGATCGAAACACGATCAATGCCTGGCATTGAAGTCACTGCTTGACGCTGAGCTTTGCCATCGACGACAAACATGGGATAGATGAGATCGTCCACGTGTACGCGGGTCTCTCGCATCAGACGCCGCGAGAATTCACTGCGGCGCATGCGCCGCATACGTGTGCGTGGGAAGCCGCCCCAATGCTGCTCGGACACGATGGTGGACCTCAATGAGACAGTTACGTCGTCTATAGGGGGTAGATTGAGTCTTATCGCCCATTATATCCCGGTTGTCGCTCTATGCGGCTAGATCCCCGCCGGGTAGCTGCGTGTACCCCTGTCGTATCACGAAACATAGGATGGGCTGTTTTTATTCTTGTGACCGTCGCAACGACAATTGGTAAAATTTGTCAATTTAGGGGCCGCACAAAATGGCGCTGAATGACATGAGGAGTACCGGATGAACGTTCTATCGGCAGTATCTGAACGCTATTCCAAGGGCGCAAAGGAAAAACAGCAGGCTCTCTGTTGTGCCGTGGATTATGACTCAGAGCTACTGCGCAGGACTACGCCTGTGGTGATCCAACCCATTACGTTCACCAAGGTGATGTGGTACTTGATCTCGGTAGTGGCAGTGGAAAGGTCTGCTATATCGCGGCCCAGTTAGTCGGCCAGACGGGGCGGGCGATTGGCGTCGATATAAACGATGACATGCTTGCCCTGGCACGAAAGTATCAAGGTGAAATGGCCAGTAAGCTCGGCGGCGTCAGAGCGCAGTTCCTCAAGGGCTATATCCAGGATCTGGCGCTCGATGTGGAGGCACTTGAGGGCTATCTCGCTGAGCACCCTGTGGTTGCGGCCTCGGATTATGTTCGCCTGCAGGAATGGCAGGCTGAACAACGCTTGAACGCCCCCCCTGATCGCGGATCATTCTGTGGATGTTGTTATCTCCAATTGCGTGCTTAATCTGGTCGAAGATAGTGCGAAGCGCCAGCGGGTCAACGAGATTAAGCGGGTACTGAAGCCTGGTGGTCGACCTGCCATATCCGACATTGTCAGCGATGAGAGGGTCCCCGAGGGCCTCAAGGCAGATGCAGAACTCTGGAGCGGGCGCATCGCCGGCGCCTTTCAGGAGCAGGAGCTGATTAAGGCCTTATGACAGCGCGGTGTGCGCAGTGAGGCTCTGCATGGTGTGCTCGATCCAATCCTCGGCTTGCCGCCTGATCTCGTCTGCCGTCTTTCCTCGCGACTCGATGACGGGACCGATGACCACGCGGATAGTCCCTGGCCGTTTAATGAGCCTCTTGCGTGGCCAGAACGCACCGGCGTTATGGGCCACGGGCACGACCGGATAACCCGTCTTTTCCGCGAGCAGCCCGCCACCTGGCAGGTATGGTCCGCGCTTACCAGATGCCACCCGTGTCCCCTCGGGGAAGATGATTACCCAGCGGCCGGCATGGAGCCGTTCTGTCCCTTGCTGGATGATCTGCTTGAGCGCTCTGCCCCTTGCCGCCCGGTCAATGGCGATGGGCTCCAGTGTTGCCAGTGCCCAGCCAAAGAGTGGGAACCACAACAGTTCCCGTTTGATGACGAAGACGTGAGGCGGAAATATCTGCTGCAAGGATAGGGTCTCCCACGCTGATTGGTGCTTACACATCACAATGGCCGTTTGCTTCGGAATGTTTTCCGGATATTCCACTTGGTAGGCAATCCCGCAGGTGATCTTTAGCCACCACAGGTTGAAACTGGTCCAGCCGGAGATAAACCGGTAGCGCCAGAGAAAGGGCATAGGAAAGATCAGAATGCTAAGGGGAGAAAAAATGAGGGTCGATACACCAAGGCCTGCGTAGAACAGGCAGGAGCGGACGAACAGCATCTGATGATCAACCTTCTCCCAAAAGCTCTTCGACAAAGGCGGCAAGATCACGATAAACGGGCACGTCGTCTAGTCCGTCGCCTTTATCCAGTGTCTCTTGACCTTTGCCGGTGAGCACGAGCACGGGTTTGGCACCCGCATTTCTCGCCGCCTCGATATCGCTTTGACTATCACCGACTGCTGGAACGTTCTCCATTGATATATGCAGCCTTGCTGCGATTTCTCTGAAGAGGCCTGCGCGCGGTTTGCGACACTCGCAACCGTCCTTGGATCCGTGGGGGCAGAAGAAAATCGCTTCAACTACACCACCCACCTCAGCAAGCTGTCTATGCATCTTCTGGTGAATGCTATTTAAGCTCTCGATGTCGAACAAGCGGCGTGCGAGGCCGGATTGGTTGCTGGCCACGACCACCCGGTAACCGTTGCGCGACAGGCGTGCGATGGCCTCCAGACTGCCGGGGATTGGTGTCCATTCATCAGGTGATTTGACGAAGTCATCGGCATCGTAATTGATGACACCGTCGCGGTCTAGAATGATCAACGCCATATTGTTGCTCGCTTCATCAACTATCGGTTAGGAGAATTTTTTCTAGAGCCCGAACTCTATCCCTGCAATCGTGAAATGTCGGCCGCTTCAAGGAACAATGCGTGTAGATTTTTTAGAAGCGCCAAACGATTGTTTTTCAAATCTTCGTCTTCGCACATTACCAACACATTATCAAAGAACGCATCAACACTGTCCCGCAGACCAGCAAGCTGTGTCAAGGCGGCCGTGTAATCATTCTTCTCCAATAAGGGTCTCACTCTGGCATCAGTTTCCGCGAGTTGAGCCGCGAGGTGTCGCTCAGCGGGTTCATCAAGCAGTGTCTCTGCTACCCGGTCTTTGATGACCTTGCCAGCCTGTTTCAAGATATTACGGATACGCTTGTTAGCTGCAGCGAGGCTTTCGGCCTGGGGCAGCCCGCAGAAATCGGCCACGGCGCGTATGCGCCGGTGAAAGTCGTACGGCCGTGTGGGTCGGCGTGCGAGCACCGCCTCAAAAACGTCCGTTCGAATTCCATCGTCGAGGTAATAGCGGCGCAAGCGCTCCATCATGAAATTGTAAACCTCATCAATGACTTTGGAGGGGCTTTGCAGATCCGGGTAGTTACTCGCTGCTGCAGCGAGGAGATCTTCCAAGTCCAGATCCAATTCGCCTTCGATCAGGATACGTAAGCACCCTAGCGCGGCCCGACGCAGCCCAAAGGGATCTTTGTCGCCTGAGGGTGGATTGCCGATAGCAAAGATCCCCACCAGGGTGTCCAATTTATCGGCTAGGGCGAGCCCTTGCCCGATGGGGGTTGCGGGTAGGGCATCCCCCGCGAACCTGGGTCTGTATTGTTCATCCAAGGCTCGGGCCACCTCATCCGGCTCACCATCGTGCAGGGCGCAGTAGCGGCCCATAACTCCCTGAAGTTCCGGGAATTCCCCGACCATCTGTGTGACAAGGTCGCATTTTGATAGCTCGCCGGTGCGCCGGGCCCACACACGATTGGCACCGAGTTGTGAGGCGATGTGTTCGGCGAGGTTCGCGACGCGTTCAGATTTCTCGTACAAGGTCCCGAGCCTGCTCTGGAAAATCACGCCTTTGAGATCACTTCTGCGCTTGGCTAAGGTCGTTCGACGGTCCTGCTCCCAGAAGAAGGCAGCATCGCTGAGTCTAGGGCGAATCACTCGTTCATTACCTTGCCGAACCACTTCAGGTCTTCGGCTTTCGATGTTGGAAACGGCAATGAAATTGGGTAGAAGCTGGCCTTTCTTGTCCACCACGTGAAAGTATTTCAATTTGTCTGTCATGGTGGCGATGAGTACCTCGGCCGGGAGCTTCAGAAATGTCTTGTCGAAAGCTCCCGAGAGGGCAGTTGGCCATTCCACCAGCGCCGTGACCTCATCTAACAGTGATTCCTCAATCACCGCCGTCCCTCGAAGCGTAGTCGCTGCGGCCTCTACCTGGTTCCGGATCCGCTCGCGCCGTCCCTCGAATCCGGGTATGACATAACCCTCTCTCTCCAGTGCGGAGGCGTATTCGGATGGATTCGAGAGTGCGATAAGGCCCGGGTGGTGAAAGCGATGCCCACGGGTCGCCCTCCCCGAAGCCACACCCAAGATCTCTGCCTCGATGACGGTATTACCATACAACAGCACTACCCAGTGGACGGGACGAACGAAGTCTTCCTTGCCAGCGCCCCAGCGCATGCGTTTGGGGATGGGAAGTGTTGCTAGCGCCTCGCGGACGATGTCTGCGACAAGTTGTTCGCTTCGCTGGCCTTTTGCCCGCGAGCGGTAGAGGAGCCAGCCGCCTTTTGGGGTCTCGTAACGCTCAAGGGCCTCAACCTTCACCCCGCAAGAACGCGCAAATCCTTCTGCCGCAGGGGTGGCCTTGCCCTTCGAGTCAAACGCGGCCGAGAGGGTTGGCCCACGTCGCTCGACTTCTTTATCGGCTTGTGTGGCGCACAATCCGGCTAGCAACACACCCAGTCGACGAGGTGTGGCGTAGAGCGAGGCCTCGTCAAATCGCAGCCCCAGTTTTTCGACCGCGTCGGTGATGCCACTGCCAAAGGCCACGGAAAGGGATTTCAGGGCCTTTGGGGGCAATTCTTCCGTGCCGATCTCGATCAGCAGGTCGTGTGCAGGCCTGGCCTGTTTGTGGGCATGTGCTTTTGGGGTTCTACGCGGGGTTGGCATCGCTTTCCGAGCGTTATGCTTGGGCCTTGGTGGTCTTTCCGCTGGGCACTTGTAGCAATGGAAATCCCAATGCCTCTCGCCGTTCAAGATAGGATCCAGCAACGGCTCGCGCCATGCTCCTCACACGGAGGATAAAACGCTGACGTTCGCTGACCGATATGGCGTGGCGCGAATCGAGAAGATTAAAAAGGTGTGAGGCCTTGAGCACCAGCTCATAAGCCGCTAATGGCAAGCCTAACTTGATCAGTTTCTTGCTTTCTGCCTCGCAAGCGTCAAACCATTTGAGTAGGGACTGGGTATCGGTTCCGTCGAAGTTGTAACTGGACATCTCCTTTTCATATTGTTGGTAATTCTCCCCATAAGTAATCGCACCTAGGTCGGTACGGGCCCAAATCAGGTCAAAGACGCTGCGCGCATCTTGCAGGTACATGGCAATGCGTTCCAAGCCATAGGTGATCTCCCCTGAAACCGGATAGCAGTCTAAACCACCGACTTGCTGGAAATACGTGAACTGGGTGATTTCCATGCTATTTAGCCAAACCTCCCAGCCCAAACCCCAGGCGCCAAGGGTTGGCGATTCCCAATCGTCTTCCACGAAACGGATGTCGTGAACCAATGGGTCAACCCCGAGATATTCCAGCGAGCCCAAGTAGAGTTCCTGGATATCTTGGGGGGACGGCTTGAGCAACACCTGAAATTGATAGTAGCGCTGCAAGCGATTGGGATTTTCGCCATACCGCCCGTCTGTAGGCCGTCTGACCGGCTGCACAAAAGCCGTATTCCACGGTTCTGGGCCGATTGCCCGAAGGAAGGTGGTCGGATGAAAGGTGGCGGCGCCCACTTCCATGTCATAGGGTTGCTCTAGAACACATCCCTGAGCGGCCCAATAGTCCTGCAGCGCCAAGATCAGTCCTTGAAAGGTTGTGATGTCACGCTTGTTGGATGAATTCACTCTTTTGTGCAAGAAGGGCCCCCTGGAAGAGAGACGTGGCCGGCAAGTATAGCCCCTGAGTGCTGGTGTGTGCACGCGAGGGAGCCACCTGATCACACGTAGGCTGCATGCGGCGCGGCGTGCCGAGGTGGCCGCTATGGGGGCGTCGCTCGGCGAAAATTCGATAAGGGGTGCCTTCAGGCACCGCGCTTTAGGGCGTTGAATAGCCAACCACCCGGGGATGAGTGAAACGCGATCGAGTCTGGGTTCGTTAGCAGGGTAGTAGAGCGTCGAATGCACTGGAAATACGGACTTCCCTCCAGCCGCTTAATCGAGCCGTTATTGTTTGGGCAGGATCAAAGATTCAGATTTCGCTTCCTGATTCTCGGATTTGACGAGGTCGCCCAGTTTCTTTGTCAGGATGTCGGCCTTGAAATCGGGGATTGCGAAGACCCAATCAGAGAGCGCCTTGTTGAGCGCCACCACCTCCTCCTGTACTTCTTCTTTTTTCTTAAGTTTAATTTGCTGTTGTTCTTCGTTGGCCGCTTCGGTTTCTTGGCCTTCCTCGTTTGACCTCTCGTGATCACCGCCTTCATCGGCCATCACGGCTGATGGATCGAATGCGAAGCTAAATGTTGAGTAAGCCTTATCACCAACTTTGGTCGTAGTGATCATCGCGACTAAACCGTCAAACGTCTTCACCGTCGTCGTCCTACTGTTCTCGGTAGAGGGATTGCCCTTTGCCTTAACATCCTCTAGGCGAAAATCTTCTAGGGCTGTTGCCATGCTGTTGAGCGTAACTTGCGATGTCAATTTCGCACCCTCGGGAATATCCGCTAACGTGTAGGCTTTTTCCTTCGTGCTTGCTCTGCTGATATCCACTCGATTTCCGTCGGGGTGTTCAATAATCACTTCGCGGACCCGGTCTGATGCTATGTTGACAATGTCCGGGTTCACCCAGCTCGTGACAGTCGCTGCGATGTCGAGATCACCTTCAACCAGCAGCGCTTGGACGGCATCTGGCTTGCGGACGTAGAGCGAGGCGGGGCCAATCCCGGTTCTGACCACTCGTTCTTTTCCGATGATGATTGAAGCTATTGTGTTCCCTGCCTGATCTTGGAGTGTGATCAAGATCGACCTTGAGTTTTTGTCATCGATACCCTCCACACCCAGCTTTGAATAGAGACCGGGGTTTTTAGTCTTTCCTTCAAGCACGCGTAGTTTTGCAATACTCACAACAGTTGTTTTTACCTTTTCGAAGAGTGCGGGATAGCCACCTCCGCTCTCCAGCACCCATGCGTCACCTTTTCGTGTGAGGGTGATGCCCTCGTTTTTTTCGCGGATTTCAACACGTGCCACGTCGTTGATGTTAGGCAGGAGCTCCGGAAAGAGAACAGCTTTCTCAATCTCGGTTTGTGGCGCGCGTTGATACACAACAAGCGCCGCAGCCCCGATCACGACGATGGTAATCACCGCAAAAATGAGAAGGGCGTTTCTCTTCATGTCTGCGTCCTTAGGCGCCAGGGCAACTTATGCGCGGCGATGCGTCCGAAATAGCCATACTCCGATCGCAATGAGACCAATCAGCAGCGGGACTAGGCCAATATTGATAAAGCGCAGTTGCGTCCCCAATCCTTCGATATTTTTCTGTAGATCATGCTGAACTGCGCGGAGTTCCGTCCGCGTCTTCAGCTGTTCCTGACGAAACTTTTCAAGCTCTTCAGCCTGCGCAGGAGTAAGGATAAGCGACCTGTCTGCTCCTTGCTTTTCCTGTAAATCTCTAATCTTTCGTTCTGTTTCTTCAAGTTTGGCCTGGAGAGCCTGTTCTTGATCACGAAAACGGGCTTCTGCTACGTGTCTGATCTCCTCGACCCGTTCGAAGGGCCTGGCGTATTTGCCACGACTACGCAGGCTGATGAGGTCATTACTTCCCGCCAGATTCTCCAAGGCGTTGATCACAAAATCGCCATTGTTTGCGATTGGTTGAGGAACGCGCGTACCGTAGAAATCCTGGATCTGTACCCAGAACCGGTCGCTTAACAGGTCGGTGTCCGCAACAACGATGACGTTAATTGGTTGGCTCGACTCACTAACAAAGTCCGGATCCTCGACTTTGATGTTTTTGTCATCTTTATTTGGTTTTCCGTCTGGGAATGCAGTCTTCACCTTGCCACTGATCCGCGCCGCGAGAGTGAGCTTTTCACTCTCCGGCTTGTACGATTTTAGGAGCACGGTGGGATCGCGCTGGAAAATGACACCATCCCGTTCCATCTCCGTGGACCGTTCGCCCGTCTGAATGAGACGTATAAACTCTATCGCCGTGCCCTCCTGCTGCTGGAGAATACCGGCACTGCCAATGTTCATGACGTTCAATTCGCTGGTCACGAAGTCGCTGGCGTTAAAGTTGGCGGAGGTCATCCGGATCCATGGCAGGTACTCTACTTCCTGAGGCCCGCGCGGGCCGATATGTTGTACCCGGATTGCTGCATCTAGATCCCCTGCAACTTTTCCTTCTACGAGCTTCAGACCCCATGCGTTGAAGAGGATCGGGAGGTCTGAGCTACGCTCAGGTAACGCCATCGGGTTGCGGGGATCCGGCTGGGCATCATCCGCCTCGGAAAGGGGATCAACGAAGATGATCGCCTTTCCGCCCTTCAGTACATACTGGTCAATGGCATACCGCGATTCATCAATTATGTCTTTGGGATGGACGACCATTAGGACATCCACGTCATCGTCAATCTCCCGGGTTTGCGAACCGAGATTGCGAACATCAAAAAACTCCGTCATTGCCGACGTAATAGCCCAAGGTGGACCCGGCCGGGGGGGTGCATTGATCTGTTCTGTATTCGTGCCAAACAAGGGTAGGGCGCTCAGCACGGCTACAACCCGTTTCTTTGGGTTGGACAGATCGTAGATGAGTTTCGTAAGGTCGTACTCTAGCGATGGCTCTTTGTTCGGCTGGAAAAACGAAATGATAGCCTCGTCATCCGTCGAGTTAGTTCCCACTAAGCCAAAGTATGCAAGATCGCCGGCCGCATTAACGGGCACGCTCTGCAGACCATAAGCGACAGCCTGATCTTCTTCCTCAGAAAAAGGCTCAACATCTAAAACGGTGAGCTTCAATTTCCCGTTGGAGCGCGTCACATATTCTTCGAGCATATCCCGAACGCGACCCCCGTAGTTCAGCATGATCGGAAACCCGCTTAACTGTTTTTCAGAGAAATAGAATCGGAGATTGATAGGCTCATTCAGGTTCTGAAGTATGTTCATTGTTCCGTTGGAGAGCGTAAACAGCTTATTGTCGGTCAGGTCGAGCCGCTCAGTGGTCAATATCGCGTTCGACAGGATATTGATGGCGATGAAAAGCGCGGCCGCAAGCAATAGACCAGTGCCTGTTAACAGTTTCCTATTCATTTCGTTATGAATTGTCCCTAGCCTGCTTTCTTGATGTCAATTGCCACGATGTTGGCATACAGCCAAAAGCAGATGAGTGTCGCGAAGTAGATGATGTCTCGGATATCGATAACCCCTTTTTTGATGGACTCGAAATGGGTGAAGAAACTGAATGAGCTGATCACGTTCACGATGGCTTGTGGTGCCCAGCCCCGAAAGAAGTCGAGTACAAGCGGAAACCCACTCAGGATGAAACAAAAACAGATAACGACGGTCACTATGAATGCAATGACTTGGCTTTTGGTAAGTGCTGAGATGAAGGAGCCTATCGCGAGGAATCCGCCTGCCATCAAAAGACTACCAAGGTAACCTGCAAGGATGACCGAATTGTCCGGTCTGCCGAGATAGTTCACCGTAATCCACATCGGAAAGGTCAAAGCCAACGCGACCGCCGTAAACGTCCAGGCTGCTAAGAATTTGCCAATCACTGCTTGGGGTAACGTGACAGGAAGTGTCATCAATAGTTCGATGGTTCCGGTCTTGCGTTCTTCTGCCCATAACCGCATCGCAATTGCCGGCATTAGAAAGAGATAAAGCCACGGGTGGAAGCGGAAGAATGGCTCAAGATCTGCTTGGTTACGTTCATAAAAGGTGCCGAGATAGAACGTGAAAATGCCGGTCAGAAAGAGGAAGATGACGATGAAGACATAGGCCACTGGTGTGGAAAAGTACCCTATAAGTTCACGTTTGAAGATGGCGAAAATGTTTCTCATGATAATCGGCTCTCGCCTTCTCCGTTAGACTGCGTGGTGATGGTGCGGAAGACTTCATCCAGTCGCCCCGACTCGACATGCAGTTCGCTCAAGAGCCACCCGTTGGACTGTACGTAGTCACTGACGATAGAGACGATCGATTGACCTTTTTCGGGAAAAATCAACAATCGAGTTGCACCATCGACGCACGTTAGTTCTTCCAGTGATGCTATGCCATCAAGCTTGGCGAGCTTTGCCTTGTCCTTCTGTGAGAGTGTGGACATGATCGTCAATGAAACAGCATTGTGGAAGTGCGACTGTGCCGCAAGATCTTCGGGGCTGCCATCAAACAGGAGCTCCCCTTGGGCGATAATAATGGCCCGTGTGCAAACGGCATCAACTTCCTCCAGGATGTGCGTAGAGATCACAATGGCTTTGTCTTTCGCCATCTCAGTGATCAAGGTCCTTACCTCATGCTTCTGATTAGGGTCAAGACCGTCCGTTGGTTCATCCAGCACCAGGATCTCCGGGTCATGCACCAAGGCCTGTGCCAAACCCACGCGGCGTTTGTAGCCTTTGGAGAGCGTCTCGATGCGCTGATCCAGGACGGCCTCTAGACGAATTTTGCGCACAACATCGTTGATTCGCCGTTCTTTTTCCTGTGCTTTGAGATTGCGGACAGCGGCGACGAACCGGAGGAATGCCCTCGGTGTCATCTCGCCATATAGAGGTACTCCTTCTGGCAGATAGCCGATTCGTTCTTTTACCTGAATGGGCTCATCGATGACATCATGACCACACACGGTGACTGTCCCGCTGGTGGGCTCCAAAAATCCCGTTATCATCTTCATGGTGGTGGACTTTCCAGCGCCGTTTGGTCCTAGGAAGCCGAGTACCTCGCCATAGGCCACCTTGAAGGACATATCACGCACAACGTGTAACGGGCCGAAGTGTTTATTCAGCTTCTTCGTTTCAATGGCAGTTTCCATTTCAGCTTTAAGCCTCTGTCTTTACAGGTTCCCCGTTTACGCAGAAGGGTGCTCTGCTAGCGAGGTGTCGGTTTACTCTTGGGTCGGCGGCGCGCCACAGTGCTAAGTGTCCGGTGTTTTACCCTGAGGGCAGCGAGAGGGCAGATGGCAACCGACCCGGCGATGGCAGTGGATTTTGGCGCAACCATTCTGCATAGAAATTCTGGCCAGTCAATGCGCCATTGACCATCTCATGGCCGCGGAGTTCCTGTGCAACGAGGCCATCGGACCCCGACACCCGATGCAGCACACCTTCGATAGCTGGATGATTGATTTTACGGTAACTAGCTTGTCATTTAACCCGGGGATCTCTTGGCATCCGGCGCTCCAGGTCTTGGTACTGCTGCCTCTTCAAGCGGAACAGCGCGGAGATGTCCTCATCCCCATAACCGGCTTCCATTAGCCGTTGATAGTGATTCAGGGTCATTTCTACGATTGGCAAGGCGGCGCTACTTGCCTTTCTAGCCATGTCACGGCAGATTTCGAGATCTTTATGGTGCAGACGCACCTTGAATCCAGGGAGGAACTTACCTGCGAGCATGGTCTTGCCCCGATGGCTTAGGAACCAGTTACTGGCTGCGCCACTTTCGATGACATCGAGGACTTTATCCATGGATAACCCCATGGCTTGACCAAAGGCCAAGGATTCGCTTACCGCTTGGTTGATCCCGGCGGCCATGATCTGGTTGACGGCTTTTGTGGCCTGGCCTGAGCCCGTCGGCCCCATGTGGACAATGATGGCGGCTATGGCGGAGAGCGGCGCTCTGACCTGCTCCAGTGCAGTCGCCTCCCCGCCGATCATCATCGCAAGGGTTCCATTTTTCGCCCCTTCAACGCCTCCGGAGACGGGGCAATCAAGGTAGGCCGCATCTCGCTCTCTGAGCCTTGCGGCAACCTCCTTTGCCGTGTCGGCACTGACGGTAGAGGTGTCAGCCACCACGGCGCCAGAGTGGATATTCGGTAGCAGCGCCTCAATTACGCCCTTGACGTCCAAATCGCGCGACACGGATATAACGATGAACTCGCAGCAGCCGGCAAGCTCGCCTGGGGTCTCAGCGAGTAGCGCACCGGTATCAGCCGCGATCCGTTCCGCCTTCTCGCGCGTTCGGTTCCATACCGCATAGAGGTGCCCCGCTTTATGCAGGTTAAGCGCCATGTGGGCACCCATGCTGCCAAGGCCGATAACGCCCGTCTTCATTGTCTCGTCCCCGCAACTCCGTCTTCAAGATAGGTGTAGCCGCCGAGACCCTCAATCAATGTTGCAAGGTACCGTTCGCGCTCTTCGGGGGGTAGCTCTGCCGCAGCAACACGATCACGATAGGCGCGTTGAAGGTCCTCAGGACTGATATTTACGTAACGCAGCATTTCGGCAACTGTGTCGCCGCGGTGCGGCTCGGAGGTGCGGTACCCGTCATCATGCGAGAGTTCCACATTGACTGATCCGGTGTCGCCAAAAAGGTTGTGGACGTCGCCGAGGATCTCCTGGTAAGCCCCGAGAAGAAAAACGCCCAGTAAATAGCGTTCGCCCGGTCGTGAAGCGTGAATGGGTAGGCTGGTCTCCAAGCCAGCCGTGTCCACATAAAGGTCGATTCGACCGTCAGAATCGCAGGTGAGATCCTGGATTGTCGCGCGCTGGGTCGGATGCTCCTGCAGGCGATGCAAGGGCATGATCGGGAATACTTGCTCAATGGCCCAGGTGTCAGGTATGGACTGGAACACCGAAAAATTGCAGAAGTACTTGTCGGCCAGTTTCTCGTTTAATTTTTTGAGTACCTCTTGGTGTTTCGCGGGACCATTTTTTAGCGTGTCGCGCACCGCTCGACAGATCATGTTGTAAAGGTGTTCGACGCGGGCGCGCTCAGCAAGGTTTAGGACCCCGTGAATAAACATTGCTCTCGCTTCAAGCAGCCAGTGTTCTGCATCATGGTAGGCTTCCAAGGCGCGCGTTGGTTTTAGGGATTGCCATGCCTGCCAGAGATCTTTGATGATCTGTGGTTCGTCAGGCTTTGGAGGATTGGCGACGCGCGTGCTGGAAGCCTGTTCGATGTCGACAACATTGGTGACAAGCACAGCGTGGTGAGCCGTCATGGCGCGCCCTGACTCGGTAATGATTTGCGGATAGGGAAGATCCTCTGCATTGCAGATCTCCCATAGTGCGTGAACGACGTTGTCGGCATACTCCTGCACGCTATAGTCCATGGAACAAGCGTTGTGCGACTGGGTACCGTCATAGTCCACGCCTAGCCCACCACCCACATCGATATCGACGATATTGGCGCCGATCTTGCGCAGTTCCGCATAGTAGCGGGCACCCTCGCGCAGAGCACGCTGGAAATCACGGATAGTCGGAATTTGAGATCCGATATGAAAGTGCATCATCTGCAAGGTACTTAGCAGCCCCGCGCTTTTAAGCCGTCCGATAGCCTGATATACCTGCTCGGCAAGCAGTCCAAACTTTGATTTTTCGCCACCCGTATTTTGCCAGTTGCCTGTGCCGATGGATGCCAGACGAACTCGTATGCCAAGCAGGGGTTCTATGCCGGCCCTAGATACTTCGTCGACGATGACCTCAAGTTCGGAAAGCTTTTCTACGACGAGATAGACACGAAGCCCTAGGCGCTTGCCAATCAGAGCAAGGCGTATGTAGTTCTGGTCTTTGTAACCATTGCAGATAACCGTCCCGTGGCGTGGTGCGAGCGCCAGTACTGCCATCAGTTCGGGCTTGCTTCCGACTTCGAGGGCAACGCGATCGCCGCCGTGTTTAAGGATCTCCTCGATCACATAGCGCTGCTGATTTACCTTAATCGGATAGGCGGCCGTGTAAGGCGCTTCGTACCCGGTCTGTTGCATTGCCTGGGTAAAGGCTTCACACATTGCATCGACTCGGTGGTGAAGAATGTCGGTGAAGCGGACCAACACTGGATAGGACTGCCCGGCTCTGTTGAGCTCACAAGCGAGCTCAAATAGATCGATCTCGGGACCTCCCCGGACCCCCTTGGGTCGAACAATGACATGTCCGGTCTCGCCAATGTCGAAATATCCACTACTCCACTGGGAGACGCTGTAGAGTTCACGCGAGTGCTGGACACTCCAGATTTTGGGTACTGTTCTGGCCCTGGCCCTAAGCCGATGCAACCTCATGGTGTTTGTCCTTTAGCATGGTGGTCGGCAAGCACCTCTGCGACACAGCAGGTAAGCATTTTCGCTGTTGGGATGTGAAGGAACTCATTGGGTCCATGCGCGTTTGAATGGGGCCCCAGCAGCCCGGTTATTAGAAACTGGGCTTCTGGAAACCGCTTGCCTAACATGCCCATGAAGGGGATTGAACCGCCTTCTCCCATGTACACAGCTGGCTTGCCAAAATAGGTGCGAGAGGCTCGATCGAGCGATGCCTTGAGCCAAGGGGCAAGCGGTGGGGCGTTCCAGCCGGAGGAGGTCCAGTCCGGGGTGAAGGTCACTCTTGCGCCATAGGGGGGATCGTCTTCCAGGATTTGCGCGAGCGTCCGAGCGGCGATCTGCGCATCACATGTCGGCGGCAGGCGCAGGGAGAGTTTAACGCCGGTGAATGCGCGCAATACGTTACCTGCGTTCTCCACCGCTGGCAGCCCGCTCGCGCCCACAACCGACAGTGCCGGGCGCCATGTCCGATTCAGGATAAGCTCCATCGCGTTGTCGGACGCGGGTTTAGCCCCGTCCTCGAACGGGAACTTGTCATAGACGGCTTCTCCTAACATATCGGCTGCAAGGGCAGCCTGCTCAACACACGTTGTGGGGATTTCCACGTAAAATGCGTCGGGGAGTATTCTGCCACTCTGCTCATCCTCCAGTCGACTGAGCAGTTGCCTCACGATTCGAAAGCTCGACGGTACTATGCCGCTGGCATCGCCCGAATGCACGCCCTCGGTGAGGATCTGCACGGCAAGCGTGCCGCCAATGAGTCCCCGAAGCGAGGTCGTGCACCACAGTTGGTCGTAATTTCCACAACCCGAGTCCAGACAGATCACAAGGCTTGGTCTACCGATCTGATTAGCAAGCAGGTCGATATAGTGCGGCAGGTCATAACTCCCACTTTCCTCGCAAGCCTCGATGATGACGACGCACCGCGCATGGGGCACCCCGAACTCCCTTAGTGCCTGGATGGCAATCAGGCTTGCAAACATCGCATACCCGTCATCGGCCCCGCCGCGACCGTATAACTTGTCGCCTTCAAGCACCGGCTTCCATGGCCCCAAACCGTTACGCCATCCAGTCATCTCCGGCTGTTTGTCCAGATGACCGTAAAGCAACACGCAGTCATCGGAAACGCTCGCAATATCCATGTAGATCAGCGGCGTGCGGCCGGGCAACCGGATCACCTTAAGGGTCATATCAGCGATAGTCTGTTTGCTGCACCAGGTTTCAAATCGTGCAACGGCCGCGTCCATAAAGCCATGCACCTGCCACTCGGTATCGAAAAGCGGGGATATGTTTGCGATCCGGATGAACTCGGCTAGCTCTGGGATAGCGGAGCTATCCCAGAGCCGCTCAACGAACGTTTGGATTTTTGTGCTTTCCATGCACAAAGTCTACGCGCCAGGATGTCGGACATCAAAAGGCATAGCCAATGATGGTTCCCGATATAAGTTCATGACCGTGCGGTAACCAGTTTCGCAGTTATTGCCAATGCGCCCGCGAAGCTATTGTGTCTCGCATACTGCGTGTGAGGTTTAATCAGTACTACGATCGTGTTATGCTTTTAAATAAGGGCTGATTGAAAGAAACATACATAAAGCACCAGGTTTGGAGGATGATCATGAGGAGCAACGCGGTTGTGGGATACTTGATGACGTTGGTTGTGATAGTTGCTGTAGCGCTGGCAATCATGGTAAATGCGTCTGAAGAAAAAGCTGCGGGGGAGACGCAGGCGTCATTAAAGTACGTGGTGGAATGCCCTGAGGGTGCCAAGAGTGCAACCCAGTGCAAAGTCGATCCGGCAACCTTTACCGGTTATCGCATGTTCAACAGGCTCTGCAACCACTGCCATGGGGAAGATGGTGTTGGTAGCAGCTTCGCGCCTAACATGGTTGACAAATTCAATCAAAATGTAGATTACGCACGCTTTAAGGACGTGGTGACCCATGGCTTCAAGGGTCAGAACGGCGTCATGCCGGGATTCGAAAAGAACCAGGCTGTTATGGACCGCCTGGATCAAATCTATATGTATCTGAAGGCGCGTGCTGACGGCGTGCTTGGGCAGGGCAGACCCGCACAATTGTAGGCGGCGAGGAGGGTTTTTGCGCGCTGTGGCCAGTGGTGGGAGCGCGCTTCCGACGAGGGCTCGCTTGGTATTCTAACTCTCTGCAGCCAATGGCCGAGGGCAGCGTAAGCTAGCTCAGAGGATCCTAAGCAGGTTCCCCCAGCAGTTTTTCAATCGCCTCTTCCATTTGGGTGGCGTTCCGATCACCCTCGTGGGTTTCACCGAAAAAGGCCGCGCGCACCCGCCCTTGTTTGTCGATTAGAAAGAACGCTGGCCAGTAGCGGTTTCCCATCGCGCGCCAGTAAGAGTAGTCATTGTCGATCATTACCGGATGGTGGATTTCAAATTCGTTTACCTTTTTCACGATATTTGAGCGCACCTTCTCATGCGGGAATTCCGGCGTATGAACGCCGATCACCTGGAGACCCCTTGGCGCGTAGCGCTGTTCAAGCGAATTAATCCATGGGATGGATCGGTAGCAGTTCCAACAGTCGAAGGTCCAGAAATCGAGGAGCACCACTTGCCCGCGCAGAGCACTTAGCGTCAGTGGCTCTGAATTGATCCATTCCTCGGCACTTGCGTGGGAGAATTCAGGTGCAAGAGACGGGGTTTTCGATACGTCCGCGAAGGCGGACAGGCTTATTTGAATGCCAACGAGCACGCCGGTCAGTAAGGTGGCGAATAGGGTACTTGGAGCAATGCGTTTCACGGCGCGCATCCCCGGCTAATACTTGGTATACGTTTTAAGACAAATAGAGGCAACAAAAAGTTCATCAAGAAGCGCTTGTTTTCAGGACTCTCCTAGGCGAGCATCAGCTTTGTACTGCGTTTTTGTGACAGTGTTCCTCCCCATAGGCTAACATTTACCAGCCATTGCAGGTACCTTAACTATCTACAATAGAAGATAGGATAGATGTATGTATCTGACGGGCGGGAATAGCGATGATGATAAGGAGCTATCAGGGGAAAAGTCCAAAGATCGCACCGTCGGCTTATAGCGATGAGACCGCGGTTATGATCGGGGATGTGACGATCGGCGAAGACTCGTCACTCTGGCCCATGGTCGTAGCGCGTGGTGTTATCTATTCCATCGTCATTGGCAAGCGCACAATTATCCAGGATGGGGTGATATTGCATGGGACGCATGACGGCCATTCTTCGCCGGGGGGTCATCCTCGTTACATCGTGAGTGGGGTGGACGGTAGGTCACCGGGCCATTTTGCGCGAGCGTACGGTCGAGGATCATTGCCTGATCGGCATTCTCGCCACCGTGATGGATGGCGCCGTGTTGGAGTCAAACGTCATGCTAGGTGCCGGCAGCCTCGTTCCGGCCGGTAAAGTTCTTGAGGGTGGATACGTGTGGATGGGGACCCCTGCCAAATGGGTACCGCCCCTCACCGACCAAGAGCTTGAGTTTCTGACCTATTCAGCCGAACGCTCTGCGAGTTTGAAGGACAGGCATAGGGAGCTGACTTGATGGAAAGCCGCGGCGTCCTGCCAGCACAATCATATCTCATTGGCGAAGTCCAGAGGATGACTGATGAAATTAGATAGCAACTGGTTTGTCGAGGAGGTTGGCGGCCTCGCGGTCTCCATCAAGATCAGGGATAAGGTACACGACGAACAGTCAGCCTATCAACACATCGAAGTCTACGAGACTGAAGCGTTTGGATACCTGTTAACTCTGGATGGGGCGACAATGCTGACGTCGCGGGATAACTTTATTTACCACGAGATGCTTTCTCATCCGGCGCTATTTACCCATTCGGATCCGAAGAACGTTGTCATTGTGGGCGGCGGAGATTGTGGAACGCTGAGGGAAGTTCTGAAACACCCGGAGGTGAAGGAAGTAACGCTGGTGGAGCTTGATGAGCGGGTCACACGGGTGTCGGAGAAATTTTTTCCCGAACTCTGCGAGTCGAACTCAGACCCCCGCGTGCAGTTCCATTTTGGGGATGGTATTCAATGGATGGCGGAAGCGCGGGCGGAGAGTGTGGATGTGATCGCATTGGATACGACCGATCCGGTCGGTCACGCGGCACGGCTTTTTTCTCCGCAATTCTACCGTGATTGTCTCAATGTCTTGCGTGTCGGTGGGATTGTGGTAGCGCAAAGTGAGTCGCCAATCCTTAATCTGGAACTGATTAAGAACATACGCTTGGCCATGGCAGAGGCTGGGGCGCAGGATATAATGACGCTTAGCTTTCCACAGTGCACCTATCCCTCAGGGTGGTGGAGCGTAACGATGGCACGCAAGGGACAGGGCTTTGATGGATTCCGTGAGGCGGATGCCATGCGAAAATCGTTTGAGACGCGCTATTACAATGCGAAAGTGCATGCGGCATGTCTGGTATTGCCGGAGTTCATGCAAGAGGCGTTTCGCGAAGAGCGGCAGGGATTTGTTTGATGATTAACCATCCAGAAGACTTTGACGTAATCGTGGTGGGCGGAGGTCATGCCGGCACTGAGGCGGCGCTAGCCTCAGCTCGCATGGGTGTGCGAACCTTGCTGCTTACCCAAAGTATCGAAACTTTGGGTCAAATGTCCTGTAACCCCGCCATCGGTGGGATTGGTAAAGGTCACCTTGTGAAGGAGATCGACGCCCTGGGGGGACTGATGGCGCGGGGCGCCGACCGGAGCGGGATCCAGTTTCGCATTCTCAACGCGCGTAAAGGTCCTGCGGTGCAGGCGACCCGTGCCCAGATCGACCGGGCGCTGTATAAGTCCGTCGTGCGTAAGATGCTGGAGAACCAGGATAATCTTGTCATCTTCCAGCAGGGCGTCGACGATCTGACGATTGACGGTTGCCAGGTTACCGGCGTCCTCACGCAGATGGGCCTACGCTTTGCGGCTAAGTGTGTGATCTTGACCGTGGGGACCTTTCTTGGTGGACATATTCATATCGGAGATTCCAACTACCAGGGCGGTCGTGCTGGGGATCCTCCTGCGAACGCCCTAGCTCGGCGCCTCAGGGCGTTGCCATTCCGCGTTGCGCGATTAAAGACCGGGACGCCTCCACGCCTGGACGGGCGCACTATTGGTTACAGCGAACTAGAGCCCCAACCTGGGGACAAGCCGGTGCCGGTGTTCTCATTCATCGGGGAAGCAGGCGAGCATCCGGAACAAGTGTGCTGTCATATTACCTACACCAATGAGCATACGCACGAGCTCATCCGCAAAGCGCTGCACCGCTCGCCCATGTACAACGGGCGCATCGAAGGTGTCGGCCCACGGTACTGTCCGTCCATTGAAGATAAGGTTGTGCGCTTTGCCGATAAGCTCGCGCACCAAATATTCATAGAGCCTGAGGGCCTTGGAGTTCACGAAGTCTATCCGAACGGGATTTCCACAAGTCTTCCGTTCGACGTACAGTACGCCCTGGTGCGTTCGATTCGCGGACTAGAAAATGCCCACATCACTCGGCCTGGCTACGCTATCGAATATGATTTCTTCGATCCACGCGACCTCTACGCCTGGCTTGAGACCAAACATATATCAGGGCTCTTCTTTGCTGGCCAAATCAATGGAACGACTGGGTATGAGGAGGCGGCTGCACAGGGGATCATCGCAGGATTGAATGCCGCCTTGAAGGTGCGCGACAGGGCTCCATGGAGTCCGCGTCGCGACGAGGCCTATATTGGGGTGTTGATTGATGACTTGATAACGCGCGGGACCAACGAGCCCTATCGTATGTTTACGAGCCGTGCGGAATTTCGACTGATCTTGCGCGAGGATAATGCGGATCTGCGGTTGACCCCCAAGGGACGCGAGTTGGGGTTAGTTGATGATACACGCTGGCGTTTGTTCGCGGAAAAACGCGAAGCTGTTCTGCGTGAACAGCAGCGCCTTAGAGAGACATGGATTGGACCGTCGGATGTGCCCCCGGGAGAGGCCACTCGAGTATTGGGTCAGCCCCTTCGGCATGAATTTACTCTGATGGAACTCTTGCGCCGGCCTAACGTGCGCTACGATGATCTGATGACGCTCAGAGGTGCCGGTCCCGGCCTCGCGGATCCGGCCTGTGCCAACCAAGTGGCAGTCCAGGCCAAGTACAGCGGGTACATCGAGCGGCAGGAGATTGAGGTGAGTCGCGCCCGGTCCTACGAGGATACCCCCCTGCCCGAGGCAATTGATTACACTAAAGTCAGGGGCCTGTCCGCGGAGGCGGTGCAGAAACTCAGCGAAGCGAGGCCCCTAAATCTCGGTCAGGCCGCCCGTATTCCTGGAATTACCCCTGTGGCGATCTCCCTGTTGCGGGTCTATCTCAAGAAACATACCGCTGCCATCGCGAAAAGCGCTTGAATACGGCGGCGGGCTCTGACCTACGAAGACGGCTGGATCAAGGCCTTGCGGGGTTGGGTTTTGCGCCAGACGACCGTCTATGCCGGGCGCTTCTTGCCTACATCGAACTGCTTGCGAAATGGAATAAGACGTACAGTCTGACCGCCGTGCGCGATCCGACCCGCATGGTGACGCACCACGTCCTAGACAGTATGGCGATCCTCCCGTACTTAAACGGCTCACAGCTCTTGGACGTAGGTACCGGGGCAGGCTTGCCAGGGGTTGTGCTCGCTTTGGTGCGGCGGAATAGCCATTGGGTATTACTCGACAGTAACGCGAAGAAGATCCGGTTCGTTACCCAGGCGGTGATGGAGCTTAAATTGGGCAACGTGGAGGTCGTCCGTGCAAGAGTTGAAGATTACCGGCCGCGCCAAAGGTTTTCATCGGTCATTGCTCGCGCATTCGGTCCTGTATCTGAGCTTTACGAGCGCACACGGCACTTGTACGCTTTAGGCGGCTGTTTGCTGGCCATGAAAGGCGGTGCACTCGCTGATGAACTGGCCGAATTGCGGCGCAGCGGTGTGGCCTGCGAAGTCTATCGCCTGCAGGTCCCCGGACTCAGTGCTCAGAGAAATCTGGTTATAGTGAGATCGGATTGAGCTTGGGCTCGTGTTGAGGCCGGGTATCGTCAATTCGAAGGTTGGGGTTAACAACGCGCAAACTGACTGTGCAATAATACGCGGCGGTCTCCCCTGCTTTTCAGGGGTTAACCCGATCGATGGATTCATGACCAAAGTTATTGCAGTAGCCAATCAGAAGGGTGGTGTGGGCAAGACCACCACTAGCGTGAACTTAGCCGCTTCCCTAGCGGCTACCAAGCGAAGGATCTTGTTGGCGGATCTGGACCCCCAGGGTAACGCCACGATGGGAAGCGGTGTAAATAAAAATAAGCTGAGGCTGTCGAGCTATGACGTGCTCATGGAGGAAAAATCGATAGCAGAGGCGCGGATTGAGATCGAGCAAGCAAGGTATCACCTTTTGCCGAGCAACGCGGATCTTATTGGAGCCGAGGTCACACTTCTCGAAGTGCTTGGCCGCGAACTCCGCCTTAGGAACGCAATAAGCTCCATCCGCGAGCACTATGACTACATCCTGATTGATTGCCCGCCGGCGCTCAATATGCTTACGGTGAATGCCCTAGTCGCGGCGGATGCAGTCATCATACCGATGCAATGCGAGTACTACGCCTTGGAAGGCTTGTCGGCCTTGCTCGATACCATTAATAAGATACGCAAGATCCTCAATCCTTCGTTGCGTGTTGAAGGGCTTTTAAGAACGATGTTTGACCCGCGTAACAATCTGTCAAACCAGGTCTCCGCGCAACTCGTAGAGCATTTCGGCGATAAAGTGTACCGGACGATCATCCCGCGGAACGTTAGGCTTGCCGAGGCACCGAGCCATGGTTTACCGGTATTGTTGTATGACAAGTCTTCAACCGGGGCGGTCGCCTACCTAGCCCTAGTAGGGGAGATGCTGAGACGTGAGGGGGCGGGAGTGCAGGCACTCCAGTAGGGAGTTTTGCCATTGCCATGAAGCGTAGAGGACTGGGCAGGGGATTAGACGCACTCCTAAGTGTGCAGCCGGGCATTAGTGCCGTCGACTCAGTTGAACGCGACGAGCTTCGTTATCTGCCCATCGATTTGATCCAGCGTGGTAAGCATCAGCCTCGCGTTGACCTTCATGAGGACACACTTGCGGAGTTAGCCGATTCCATTCGTGCCGAAGGCGTGGTTCAACCGATCATTGTTAGACCCGTAGTCGGCACGGATCGTTTTGAAATCATCGCCGGCGAGCGGCGCTGGCGTGCAACACAAAAGGCGGGTCTCCACGTGATCCCGGCGCTGGTACGCGAGGTTCCTGATCGTTCGGCGCTGAGCATAGCGCTAATTGAAAATATTCAGCGCGAGGATCTCAATCCGTTGGAAGAAGCGCGTGCATTTGCTCAGTTAATTCGGGACTTTAAGATGACCCATGAGGAGGTCGCTCAAGCCGTCGGCCGTTCCCGCGCAGCGGTGACTAATATCGTGAGATTATTAGAACTCAGTGATGATGTGAAATCGCTACTTCAACAAGGCCAGATTGAAATGGGCCATGGGCGGACACTTTTGGGGCTCGACAAGGCGGCACAAAGCAAGGCGGCCCGTGTGGTTGTTTCCAAGGGACTGTCGGTGCGAGAGACGGAGCGAATGGTGCGCAGACTCCAAGCACCGGCGAAGAAGAAAATGGCGAGCCGCTCGGTCGAAGATCCTAATATTCGCCAGTTGCAGGATGAATTATCGGAAAAGTTAGGCGCGAACGTGCAGATCCAGCACGGCGCGCGGGGCGCAGGGAAGATCACCATCCGCTACCACAGTGTGGAGGAGCTCGACGGGATCCTTGCTCACATAAAATAGCGGCCATGACGGCAACCGGCTGGCTGTCATTGACCGATAGAGCGGGTAAATTTTATACTTCCAAAGTTTTTGCTCGGTTCCAAGCCTAATCTGGCCAGCGACCCATATTCGTTGGCCCGGGCATAGCCTTCGAACGATAACCCAGAACGGCAACAGTCCTGGGCTGCTACGCTTGAGATCCTCCTCCACTATGCAAGATGGCGGAATACGAAGGCTTCTGACAACGCAGTGTCTGCTAGTCGTCGGCCTATCGGCGCTGTTATGGATGGCGAGCGGGATCTTTGAGGCGCAGTCAGCCTTGTACGGTGGAGGCATCGCCCTACTGAGCTCCTGGATGCTAGGGCGGCGTGTCTATTCCGCCGCAGATGTTGCAGAGGAAAGACCGGGCAAGGGAGTTGCCATGCTTTATTTTGGGGCCATCCAGCGCTTTGTCATCGTTTTGGGCCTGTTTGCTCTAGGAATCGGCTTGCTAAAACTGGCGCCGTTGCCGCTGATAGGTGCGTTTGCCGTCGCACAGCTCGGGTTCATATTCGTCACGCGGTGACCTGCGAGATGGGAGTGCATAACAAATTGGGGAAACAGCGTGAGTGAATCCGTAGGGTCTGACGATCCGGTTGGGTATATTCAGCATCATTTAACCAATCTAACTGTTGGGGAAGGGTTTTGGACCCTCAATATTGACACGCTGTTTTTCGGCTGGTTGATAGGAGGCTTACTGGTCTTTCTCGCCTGGAGGGTTGGCCGCAACCTCGATCCTGGTAAGCCTACCGGGGTTCAGAACCTGCTGGAGGGCATTTTAGAGTTCGTTGACAGGATGGTTAAGGACATCTTTCCAGTTACCAATCCTCTTATCGGCCCACTTGCCCTCACTGTTTTCATGTGGGCGTTCTTAATGAATGCCATGGATCTCATTCCCGTTGACCTATTACCCACCATCGCGAGGCACCTTGGGGTTCACTATCTTAAAGTTGTGCCGACAACGGATCCAAATGCCACATTGGGAATGTCGATAATGGTGTTTGCACTGGTCGTGTATTACAACATTAAGGTTAAAGGGCTCGTCGGCTATATCAAGACTTTTCTTACGCACCCGTTCGGGATCTGGTTGTTCCCAATTAATATAGTGATGACGCTCAGTGAGGAACTTGCAAAGCCTCTCAGTCTCGGTTTGCGGTTGTTTGGGAATCTTTTTGCGGGCGAATTGGTGTTCCTCTTGGTCGCATTGCTGCCTTGGTGGATACAATTTATCCCTGGGGGAGCATGGGCAATTTTTCATATTTTAATTATTACGTTGCAAGCTTTTATTTTTATGGTGTTGACGATCATGTATCTGGCCCTGGCTCATCAAAGCCAAGATGGACATTAGCCAGCATCCATATGTTTTTCGGAGGTGTTCCGCCAAGCATACCTTATCTTATTCGTTACTATCAGGAGAGAAATGATGACAGCTGATGCCAATCTAATCGCTATGGTCTATGCCTATACGGCATTGGGGGTGGGTGTGATCCTCGCGGCTGCAGGTTTGGGATCTGCGCTGGGTTGGGGCTTGATCTGTGCAAAGTACATGGAAGGCATCGCGCGCCAGCCTGAACTGCTGCCGGCACTGCGTGTGCAAATGTTTATCACGGCCGGCCTCATGGAATCCTTTCCATTTATCGTGTTGGCGTTCGCGATGTACTTCACGTTTGCAAATCCGTTTATTGGCGCTGCACTTGCCACCATTGCCAAACTGGCGGGAGGCGCTGGTTGAAGATACTCGATGGTCAAGCCCGCTGGGAAATGCAAAACGCGAACAAGGCAGGGCAGTAGTTAGATAGAGGTTTCTACATGAACGCGACGTTAATTGGGCAACTCATCACTTTTGCAGTCCTGGTATGGTTTATCAACCATTTTTTGTGGGAGCCAATCACGGGCATGTTGGAAAACCGCAAGAAGCGAATTGCAGACGGTCTGGCGGCGGGGGAAAAGGGACGGCATGAGCTCGAGTTGGCTGAGAAGCGCGCTGTCGACCAAATAAAAAAGGCCAAGGGACAGGCGAATGAGATCATTTCCCAGGCTCAACGGCGCGCTGGCGAGATTGTCGAAGAAGGTAAGGAGAATGCCCGTGCAGAAGGTGACCGATTACTGGTTGCTGCCCGCGCTGTGATTGATCAGGAGATGCAGCAGGCCCGGGAGCAGCTAAAAAGCGAGGTTGCAGGGCTCGCCGTGACGGGTGCCGAGCAGATTTTACTTAGAGAGGTGAATCGGGCTGCTCACAAGGACATACTCGATAAGCTAGCAGCGCAGCTCTAACGTATCGACTATGGAACAAGCGAATACCATCGCCCGCCCGTACGCTCTGGCTGCCTTCCAGCAAGCCAAAAGTGAAGGCAATCTAGCACAGTGGTCAGACATGTTGCGCTTGCTGACCGTAGTTGTCTTGGACCCTACGATGAAGCGCGTGATCAGCAATCCGCGTATTACGAGTGCGCGGTTGCTGGATTTAGTGCTGGATATCTGCGGTGACAGACTTTCTGCCACGGGTCAGAATTTCGTGAAGGTGCTGGTGAATGGCGAGCGCCTGGAATTTGCCCCCTCAACATCAAAGTTATTTGAGGAATACCGTGCCGATGCCGAACGTTTGGAAAAAGTCGAGGTAGCCTCCGCCTACGACCTTGAGCCACAGCAGGAAGAGATGATTGTCAATTCTATGAAGAAGCGCTTAGGCAAGGACATCGAGTTAACAAAGGTCATTGATAAGGATCTGATAGGGGGTGCTGTGATTCGCGCCGGTGACTTGGTGATTGATCTGTCGTTGCGGGGCCGACTGAAGCACCTCACAAAGGAAATGAAGTAGTCAATTTGGAAATCAATATTCACAGTATGTTGACCAACGCCCTGTGTGGTTTATCTGGCCAGAGGCGGTGTAGTGCGTGAGGAGTACCAATGCAAATCAGTGCAACTGAGATCAGTGAACTTATAAAGAAGCGTATTGAAGGCCTTGATCTGGCAACAGAGGCCCATACTGAGGGAACGATTGTTAGCCTTACCGATGGCATTGCGCGCATTCACGGTCTGAGCGATGTGATGCAGGGCGAGATGATCGAGTTTCCGGGGAAGGAATACGGCTTGGCGTTGAACTTGGAACGTGACTCGGTTGGTGCCGTCATCATGGGTCCGTACGAGCATATATCCGAAGGTGATGTGGTGCGTTGTACCAAGAGGATCCTTGAAGTGCCAGTCGGAGAGACCCTGCTTGGACGGGTGGTGGACGCACTGGGCAACCCGATCGACGGAAAGGGTCCGATCGAGACCAAAGCTACCTCGCCTATCGAGAAGATCGCTCCGGGCGTGATTGCCCGGCAGTCCGTAAGCGTGCCTGTACAGACGGGGCTCAAGGCCATCGATTCCATGGTGCCGATTGGACGTGGGCAACGTGAGCTGATTATCGGTGACCGCCAAACGGGGAAGACTGCAATAGCGGTGGATACGATCATCAATCAGAAGGGCGGTGATCTTACCTGCATTTATGTCGCGATCGGCCAGAAGGCGTCTTCCATCAATTCCGTTGTGCACAAGCTGGAGGAGCATGGGGCGATGGAGCATACCATCGTCGTGGCGGCCGCGGCTTCGAATCCAGCGGCAATGCAATACATTGCCCCTTATGCTGGCTGTGCAATGGGGGAGTACTTCCGAGACAAGGGCGAGGACGCGTTAATTATCTATGATGATCTCACGAAGCAGGCCTGGGCCTACCGGCAAATCTCCCTGCTTCTGCGTCGCCCGCCCGGACGTGAGGCTTACCCGGGCGACGTATTCTATCTGCATTCTCGCCTGCTGGAGCGCGCATCACGACTCAACGCTAAGGAGGTAGAGAAGAGGACAAATGGCAAGGTCAAAGGCAAGACCGGGTCCCTTACCGCCTTGCCAATCATTGAAACGCAGGCGGGCGACGTATCGGCGTTTGTCCCGACCAATGTGATCTCCATTACCGATGGGCAGATCTATCTTGAAACGGATCTGTTCAACGCAGGGGTACGTCCCGCCATCAATGCCGGCTTATCTGTTTCGCGTGTCGGCGGCGCGGCACAGACCACGATCATCAAGAAGCTTGGTGGAGGAATTCGACTCCAGTTGGCTCAGTTTCGTGAGCTTGCCGCTTTTGCACAATTCGCATCCGATCTGGACGAAGCAACACGCAAGCAACTGGAGCGCGGCCAGCGTGTGAAGGAAGTTCTTAAACAGAAACAGTACTCGCCGTTGAGAGTTGCCTTGATGGCGGTCAGCTTGTTCACGGTGGACCGGGGTTATCTTGACGATGTGGAACTGGGGAAGGTAGGCGATTTCGAGGTCGCCCTACATAGCTATATGCAATCGGAAAAAGCGGATTTATTGAACCGGATTAACGACATCGGGGATTTCGACGACGAGATTGAAGCCAAGCTTAAGGCGGCGCTCGACGATTTCAAGGCAAATCATGCTTGGTAACTATGATTTTCATTTTTTAATTTCTAATTGAGGCTTTTGCGTTGGCTGCTGGTAAAGAAATTCGGACGAAGATCAAGAGTATACAAAATACGCAGAAGATCACCCACGCAATGGAAATGGTGGCGGCAAGTAAGATGCGTAGGGCGCAGGATCGCATGCGTGCAGCGCGACCCTATGCCGAGAAGATGCGGAACGTAATCGCCCATCTCGGCCATGCCCAGGCTGAATATAAGCATCCCTATTTAATTGAACGGGACGTTCGCCGCGTTGGGCTCATCATTGTATCCACGGATCGCGGCTTGTGCGGGGGTTTAAATGCCAATCTTTTCAGAGCAATCATCAGTGCCATGAAGGATTGGCACGACAAAGGCGTCGGTATGGACGTCTGTACAATTGGCGCAAAGGGCACCGCATTTTTTGGCCGTATCGGCAGTAACATCGTCGCCCAGGCCAGCCATCTTGGCGATGCGCCCGGTGTTGAAGATCTGATCGGCACCGTCAAGGTCATGTTGGATCGCTACCTTGAGGAGCGCATTGACCAACTCTTCGTGATCTATAACGTTTTTGTCAACTCGATGACCCAGAGACCCCGTATCGAGCAGCTCGTCCCTATTCAACCGGACGAAGAGCAGGAGCTTAAACATCACTGGGACTACATCTACGAGCCGGATTCGAAGGAAGTCTTGGATCATGTGCTCATGCGCTATATCGAGTCCCTGGTATATCAGGGCGTAGCGGAGAATGTTGCTTGTGAACAAGCCGCGCGCATGGTGGCCATGAAAAGCGCCTCCGACAACGCTGGCAAGCTTATTGATGAATTACGGCTCATCTATAACAAAGCACGCCAAGCCTCGATTACTCAAGAGATCGCCGAAATCGTCGGAGGTGCTGCGGCGGTATGACTGGCATTCAAATTCTAGCAAGCTGGTCATCAGCCGGTGTTTCATTCCGTGCATGATTTCAATTTAGAAAGGTATCTATAAAGATGAGTACTGGGAAAGTAGTGCAGATCATTGGCGCTGTCGTCGATGTAGAGTTTCCTCCGGAGTCTGTGCCCAAGATCTATGATGCGCTGGCCATTGAAAGTGCCAGCCTAACGCTCGAAGTTCAACAGCAACTCGGCGACGGCGTCGTGCGCACGATCGCGTTGGGATCCACGGACGGGCTTCAACGAGGCGTACCCGTTATTGACGCCGGCGCCCCAATTTCTGTTCCAGTTGGTGCCAAGACGCTTGGCCGGATAATGAATGTACTTGGCGATCCTATTGACGAGAAGGGTGATATTGGTGAGGAGGAAAGGTGGCCCATCCATCGGGATGCGCCAAAGTTCGTAGAACTCGCTCCGACGACCGAGTTGCTTGAGACAGGGATCAAGGTCATTGATCTGATTTGTCCGTTTGCGAAAGGCGGGAAAGTGGGGCTATTCGGTGGCGCTGGGGTGGGCAAGACTGTCATATTATTGGAACTGATCCGCAACATCGCTATTGAACACAGTGGCTATTCGGTCTTCGCCGGAGTGGGTGAGCGCACCCGTGAAGGCAACGACTTCTATCATGAAATGATCCACTCTGACGTCCTCGACAAAGTGGCGCTTGTATACGGCCAGATGAATGAACCGCCGGGTAACCGGCTGCGCGTTGGCCTGACGGGTCTGACCGTGGCCGAATACTTTCGCGATGAAGGACGCGATGTACTGCTCTTTATTGATAATATCTACCGCTTTACCTTGGCCGGCGTTGAAGTATCCGCCTTGTTAGGACGAATGCCATCAGCAGTGGGTTACCAACCAACACTGGCTGAAGAAATGGGCAGACTGCAGGAACGAATCACCTCGACCCGGACGGGTTCCATTACCTCTATTCAAGCGGTATACGTTCCAGCAGATGATTTGACGGATCCGTCGCCGGCAACCACATTCGCGCACCTGGATGCCACGGTTGTCCTGTCCCGCCAGATCGCGGAATTAGGCATTTATCCCGCAGTGGATCCATTAGATTCGACCAGCCGACAGCTGACACCACTCATGGTCGGACAGGAACATTACGACGTTGCCCGGGGAGTTCAGAATACCCTGCAGCGGTATAAGGAACTTCGAGACATCATCGCGATACTGGGAATGGATGAGCTCTCGGAGGATGATAAGTTGATTGTGGTGAGGGCCCGTAAGATACAACGGTTTCTTTCACAGCCATTTTTCGTTGCTGAGGTCTTTACCGGGAAGGAAGGTAAATATGTGCCTCTTAAAGAGACGATCAAAGGGTTCAAGGGCATCGTTGAAGGGGAATATGATGCGCTGCCCGAGCAAGCCTTTTACATGGTCGGTACGATAGACGAGGCTATCAAGAATGCCAAAACTCTCTAGTTCGCTGCTTGAGGCTCCGATATTCGGTAGCCTCGTGATCCCGCAAAGGGAATATTAGTGGCGATGACGATCCATGTGGATATCGTGAGTGCTGAAACGGAGATTTACTCCGGTTTAGCAGAGATGGTGTTCGCCCCCGCCGTTATGGGTGAGGTTGGCATCGCCCCAAGGCATGCACCGTTAGTAACCCGGCTGCGCCCCGGCGAAGTACGGCTAAAACTACCGGGTGGAAAAGAAGAGTCCTTCTACGTTTCGGGTGGCATTTTGGAAGTACAACCATACCTAGTGACCGTACTCTCTGACACAGCCGTTCGGGCGCGCGACATCGATGAAGCCGCAGCACTACAGGCGAAGCAACAAGCTGAACAGGCCCTCAAAGATCGTACGGGTTCCATTGATTTCGCTAAGGCACAAGCCGAACTCGCCGAGGCAGTTGCCCAGTTACAGGCGATTCAGCGTCTGCGCAAGCGAGTGGGGCGATCCTAGGCGGTCCCTCCGCCACCAATATCGGGGTTGAAATTGTAGGGGTCGCAGGTCCGAAACGGGCTATCCTATACTTTATTATTTCCTGCACTTCCTAGCCTATGATTCAACGTCCTTGCTCCAATTGCCAAGTCCGGTATGCATTGACCTGATCATCTATGAGCTTGAGCATCGTCATTTTAGCAGCAGGACAGGGCGTACGGATGCGTTCCGAGTCTCCTAAGGTTTTGCACCGGATCGCTGGGATGTCTCTGTTGGAACATGTGTTCAACGCCGCTTGCGATCTGCCTCACCGGGAGATCTATGTGATTTACGGTTATGGGGGACGCCGTGTTCCAGAGGAATTAGAGCGGCTCCCAGTCAAGTGGGTTGAGCAGGCCGAACAACTTGGTACGGGACATGCCGTAGCTCAAGTTCTGCCTTCGATCAGCAGCAGGGACACCGTGCTGGTACTCTACGGTGATGTTCCATTGATCACAGCCAGTACGCTCAAGCGGCTATTGAAAGTTGCAAATAACGGTGAGCTTGGTCTTTTGACCGTCGAATTGGAGAATCCAACCGGTTATGGTCGGATTGTACGCAATGACAACGGCACCGTTGTTCGGATTGTCGAAGAAACGGACGCAAGTGATGCAGAGCGGGTGATTCGAGAAGTCAACACCGGCATCATGGCAGTTTCAGCGAAGCGATTAAAACATTGGGTGGAGACGCTCGATAATGACAATGTGCAGGGCGAATATTATCTGACGGATGTTCCCGAGGCCGCTGTACGTGACGGTGTGCGTCTCAATACGGTACTGCCAGATTCCGTATATGAAGTTATGGGCGTGAACGATCGCGCACAGCTCGCCGAACTTGAGCGATATTATCAGCTGGTACAAGCGCAGCATCTGATGAATGAAGGTGTCACGCTGGCGGATCCGGTTCGATTTGACCTTCGGGGGGACCTGGAGGTTGGCCAGGACGTCTTCATCGACGTCAATGTGGTGATAGAAGGAACTGTCCAGCTTGGCAACAGAGTCAGTATCGGTCCCAACACTTATATCCGAGATGCAGTGATCGCCGATGGTGTCACTATACTGTCCAATTGTGTGATCGAAGATGCCGTGATCGGCAAAGATAGCCGCGTTGGCCCGTTCTCGCGCATTCGTCCTGAAAGCAGGCTGGACGAGAATGTCCATGTTGGCAATTTTGTTGAGATCAAGAAATCTAACGTAGGTAGAGGTACCAAAATTAATCACTTGAGTTATATTGGGGACAGTGACGTCGGAAAGGACGTGAACATCGGTGCTGGAACGATTACCTGTAATTACGATGGCGCGTACAAGCATCGTACAGTAATAGGCGATAACGTCTTCATTGGCTCAGATACACAGCTTGTTGCGCCGGTCAAGGTGGGTAACGGAGCTACGATCGGTGCAGGATCTACGATCACGAGCGACGCGCCCTCTAACATGCTGACTTTAAGTCGGGCCGAGCAAAAGACGGCACCGGGTTGGAAAAGACCAGAAAAGAAGAAATAACACTATTCATTGGGCCGGCGCGGATCGGGTTGAACGGCAACCCGTAGACCCATAAACGGTATATGCTTCGTGTTGGTTACCACCGGTTCCGTCCGCTTTGCGGTGAAATCCAGCGACACGCCAAAACGGTACTCCGGGCGCTAAGAAACGTCTGCGCTGACCTCATTGTGCTGCCTGAGCTCCCACATTTACTGGATATTACTTTCTGGTCACAAGCTATCCCGAAAAGCGCAAGGACAAATCCTTTAATAGTGCGTTATGGATTTGGCCTCGCGTCAACAAGCGCATTTATAGAAAACTCCCTCTCTTTTTAATGAGCAAAAATTGCTTCGATGCAGGCGACATGCCCACCTGCGTGGATCAGGGGTGCAAGGAAGCGACGGGTCATGTGCATCGAACCGACACCGTCCAACAGTAGCCGCACCTCAATTCCTTCAGCGGCGCGCTTGGCGAGGCGATCTACGATATCCTTACCGATGTCGTCTTTGTGCAGGATGAACGTCGTGAGGTAAAGACTTCGCGTGGCCTCGCTGATGAATTGGACGATGGCTCCGTAGCCTTCCTCGCCCGTTCGGCAAAGCGTCACCCGATTGCCGGTGGTCGCGCCTGGAATGCCGTAGCTTTGCAGCAGACGATCGATCAAATTACTCCTGGCTGCAAGTCGAATCGACCCTGTGGCTAATTGGATATCGGCTTTTGCATCGGCGATTCGCCGGAGCTTGCGGCCGCCAAACATTAGATACAGGGGTACGCCAACGTAAGGCAGCAGCACAATGACCAAGAGCCGGGCAATGGTGCCCGATGACGAGCGCCGCTGCCGAACAACTTGGGCAATCACAAGGCCGGCGAGGAGAAAGCCAAGTGTGAAGGCGAGGTGTGATAGGATCCAGAAGGCCATTATTTAGCGCACCAGTAGTGTATCGAGCCCCTCGGAAGAAATAGGGGTCGGCTGTTGTCGTGCTTACGCCTTGTGCTTGAACAAGCGATGTATTATCCATCCATAGATCGCCAAGTTCATGACCATGACAAGCACACCCAACGTGATCTGCAATTCCCGGGTGAGGGTGGCAGGGTATAACACAGGCACGATATAGTGCTCGATGAATCCTGAAGTATAGCTATCAGTGCCAGCCTTTACTCGGAGCCAGTTTTCAAGTGGTGTGAGTGGGCAAACCCAGCCAGCAAATTCAATCGATGCAGCCCAAATAACCGCCGGAATGTGTATCCAGGCACATTGTGCCCACCTAAGTACTAAGAATCCTCCCAGGGCCGCGAACAGAACGAAACCAAGATGAATAACTACGATGACGTCGGCAAGTACGTGATAGACCACTGGCTGTCTCTTGTAATGTGTTCTGCGCTGGCTTTGTGAAGCTCGTTCACAAGCAACCGCCCTGCCCATGAGTGGAATAAGCCGCTTCGAGAGGATTCGTTATAATGTTTGAAAAATATTCTTCGCCGCTTCTATTGTCGTTTCAATTTCCTCATCGCCATGGGAGCCTGAGACAAAGCCGGCTTCAAAGCTCGATGGTGCAAAATACACCCCTCGCTCAAGCATGCCATGGAAAAACTTTTTAAAGCGTTCCTGGTCGCAGGCCGTCACCTGTGAAAAATGGGTTATGGTGCGTTCTTCTGTGAAAAATAGGCCGAACATACCGCCGATTTGGTTTGTTGTGAATGCAATCCCGGCGGATTTAGCGCGCTCTCTGAGTCCCTCGGTAAGTTGCATAGTTCTAGCAGCGAGCGTTGTGTGAAAGTCGGATTCTGACACGAGTTCGAGGGTGGCGAGACCAGCGGCCATAGCAACTGGGTTGCCGGATAATGTGCCTGCCTGGTAGACAGGTCCAAGTGGTGCAATGTGCTCCATGATATCGGCGCGCCCGCCAAACGCACCGACTGGCAGTCCGCCGCCAATGATTTTGCCTAACGTAGTGAGGTCTGGACGCACGTCATAGAGTTGCTGCGCGCCGCCGAGGGCGACGCGGAAGCCTGTCATCACTTCGTCAAAGATCAGTATTGCTTGATATTCATCACACAGTGCTCTGAGCCCTTGCAGAAAGCCCGGCACGGGAGGCACACAGTTCATGTTGCCCGCTATCGGTTCAACGATTATCGCCGCGACGTCTTTGCCTATTTTGGAAAATGCCTCCCGCACCGCTTCCAAATCGTTATAGGGGAGGGTTACCGTGTATTCTGCCAACGCTTTGGGGACACCCGGCGATGTGGGAACACCCAGCGTCAGAGCGCCCGATCCGGCTTTGACAAGGAGGGAGTCAACATGCCCATGATAACAACCTTCAAACTTAATAATCTTTTCCCGGCCAGTGACACCGCGGGCAAGACGAATGGCACTCATGGTGGCTTCCGTACCGGAATTCACCATACGCACCTTCTCGATAGCGGGCATGAGCTCACAAATCTTCTTTGCCATCGCGGTCTCGATTGTCGTTGGCGCACCAAAGCCAAGCCCATTGGCGGCAGTCTGCTGCACAGCTTTTATCACGGCTGGATGTGCGTGACCGACGATCATGGGGCCCCATGAGCCGACGTAGTCGATGTAGCGTTTGCCATCTGTATCGAACAGATAGGCCCCTTTTCCCCGCATGAAGAAGACGGGGTCGCCGCCAAGCCCCTTAAATGCCCTGACTGGCGAGTTGACCCCGCCGGGGATGAATTGTTGTGCTTCTTCAAATAATTTTTTCGATGTTGCCACTAACTATATGTAACTTCTTTGAGGTGTTTTTGAAAACAATGTGGCGTACCGTTTTGCTGCGCCTTCTGGATCAGGATCACCGAAAAGGCCACTTATCACCGCGAGGATATCTGCGCCTGCTTCGAGCAATAGGGTTCCATTCTCCGGTGTGATCCCCCCGATCGCAACGATTGGAATAGAAACAAGCTTGCGTGCTTCCTGGAGAAGGTCGGTCACTGCTCGCACCGCGTTCGGCTTTGTCCTGGACGGGAAGAAACTCCCGAAGGCGACGTAGTCAGCTCCAAGCAATGCCGCCTGATGTGCCCTATCGAGGCTGTCATAGCAGGAGATCCCGATGATGGCGGCGGTACCGAGCAGATCTCTTGCCACATGATATGTGGCGTCATATTTCCCGAGATGTACGCCTTCGGCGCTGATTTTCCTTGCTAACGCAACGTCGTCGCTGATGATAAGGGGGACACTGTAACGCTGACATAGATCGTGGAGCGCTTGTGCTTCTAGTTCTCGTCGCGGGGCGTCATCGGTTTTGTCACGATACTGGATCATGCTGGCCCCGCCCTTTAAAACCAATTCGACAAAATAGGTCAAATTGAGTGGCGCAATCAGCTTGTTATCCGTAATGGCATAAAGACCCTGAAGAGGAAGACGCGTCATCGAGGTTTGTCCTTATGTGCTTGTGCCCAATAAAAGCGATTTGGATGCGACTGACCTTTGCCGAGCTTGTAGCCATTTTTTAATGCATTCCAGGTAAATCTCTGTGCTTCCGCGATCGCGTTTACCGGATCCCGCTCCCGCGCTAGGAGTACAGCGACCGCAGCAGATAGCGTACAGCCCGATCCGTGGTAGGTTCCAGGCAAGCGCTCCCATTCAAAAACCCTTAATCGTTGGTTATCACCATAGAGTGTATTGATGACCGCAGGCGTCTGTTCGTGGGTACCGGTGATGAGCACGTAGGTGCATCCGTACTCCATTAGTCGCTCGGCAGCAGCATCAAGTTGTTTCTCTCCTCCCGCAAGCTGGCGGGCCTCCAAGCTGTTGGGGATCAGTACAGTTGTGTGCGGTAATAGCAGATTAATAATCGCTTCCTGCATTTCTTTATCAATGAACAACGTGCCTGTTGTCGAGGCCATCACGGGGTCTAGAACGACCGGGATATTCTTATGCCGGACAAGAATGTCATGGATCACTTCAACGATTCCGATGCTGCCGAGCAGTCCTAGCTTGCAGGCCCTCACTTGCATATCGTTTAGTACCATTATGGCCTGAGTTTTTACACGTGATGGCTCCTGCGGGACACAGTGGCTAAACTGCGTCGTGTTCTGTGCGGTCAGCGCGGTGATGATTGACGCCGCATGTCCTCCGAGGCTTGCTATGGTTTCTATATCGGCCTGTATACCGGCGCCACCAGTCGGGTCATGACCTGCAAAATCTAGGATGACTGGAATTTCGTGCGGTGAGAGATTCATTTCAAAGGTATACTACACGGGGGAACCTGCTGCGAAAATAACCGCAAGAATTCTCAAGGGGTTGGCATGAAAACGTACATGTGTACGATTTGCGGCTTCATCTATGATGAGGCTAAGGGATGGCCTGACGATGGTATCCCGCCGGGGACCCGATGGGCGGATCTCCCCCCGAATTGGGTGTGCCCCGCCTGCGGCGCCCGCAAGGAAGACTTTGAAATGGTGGAAATCTAGACCCCAAGTGTCTACGTCTCAGCGCTCGCCCCACGCGGCCCGGTGGATGGTCTCTTACCGGGATCCAGTTGTCCCTGCGACGGACTGCGTTGTATCACCTTAGTGTTCCGCAGTCCTTAGAAAGGCTTAACCACTGTCAGTATTACGATTGCGATAAGCATCGCCGCTGGAACCTCGTTGAGCCATCTGAAGAAGACGTGTCCACGCCGGTTTCCGTCGCGTTTGAAGTCCAGCAGCAGTTTTCCGCAGTAGATGTGATAAACAATGAGAAGGGCAACCAGCACGAGTTTAGCATGCAACCATCCCGCGCTGGCGTAGGTTTCCCAGCTGTAACCGGCCAGCAACCATACGCCGAAAACGATTGCGAGGATCGCACTGGGCGTCATGATTCCATAATAAAGCTTGCACTCCATTGTCTTGAATCGTTCGTTGCTGATCTCGTCGGTGGTCATTGCGTGATAGACAAATAGCCTCGGCAAATAAAAAAGGCCGGCGAACCACGTGACAAAAAATATAATGTGGAGGGATTTCAGCCACAGCACGGGCTTACCCGATGCTGCGCGATGGGGAATTGAGCATTGACTGTATACGTTGTCGGACCTGATTGATATCCAATTCACCAATCTTTTGCTGCACAATTGTGCCATCTGGTGCGATCAGAAAAGTGGTGGGGGTTAATAATACATTACCGAATCCCTTTGCGGCGCTGCCATCGATGTCTAGGGCAATGGTGTAGGGGATCTGACGATCACGTGCCATCTCCAAGACCTGATTCGGCGGATCGTAGTACATCGCCACGCCAATAAGCTCGAAGCCCGATCCAGATAACTCATTGTACAAATCGATAAGGTGAGGCATCTCTTTGACGCAGCCCGGGCAGCTCGTTGCCCAGAAGGTGAGCAATACAGGCCGACCTCGCAGTTCCTTGAGCCGTAATGTCCGCCCGTCGATGGTCTTCAGTGCGATATCCGGAACATGGCTTAGACCAGTGGGCGTGAGCCACATCCAAGTGGCAGCGACGATTAAGCTCGCCGCGAAGATCGCGACAAGGCCGTCTTTCTTCTTCATGATGTCAATTTTGTCAAATCGAGCTTACTACTTGATGTTATCGATCTCGGCTACATCACGTGCAGCTTGTGGTTGGCTCGCTGGAGAACGCCGAAATACATTACGAATGTGGAAAAAAATGGTTTTAACGCCTATCCAGAGTTTGGGCAGCAGCCAGATCATGAATAGGATAAAGGTCACGAGCAGAGCAAGGAAGACCCAAGGATGGTGCAGCGCTGTCCATATACCGCCGATCACCACCAGATCTTCAATGAGGGACGCAGTCCAATTACTAAAGGGCTCTGGGGAGGTGTTGATAATTACACGGCTGCCTGCCTTCGTGGCGTAAGTTGCTGCAGCGAGGGAACCGCCGACAAGCAACGCCGCGAGTTGAGCAGCTTGACTGGTCTCACCAACTGCTCCCATCGCCAGTACAGCGCCGGCCGGTATGCGAATGAATGAGTGTGTCGCGTCCCAAACAGTGTCAACACCTGGGGTCTTGTCGGCAAAAAACTCCACGCAATACATAAATCCCGCTGCCGCCATGACCAGTGGGTCAGTCAGCACCTCCAAGTCGGCAGGAAGGGCGATGTGGCCAGTCGAGCCCAGAAGACCTAGCATAAAAACAGCCGCATACAGATTGATGCCACTTGCCCAAGCGATACCCATGGTTAGTGCGATTGTTTCGACGACGGTCACAAGATGACTCCACTATGAGGGCATGGGCTATGGTAACTCGATTGCTGTCGGGCACAATCCTTGCTTAGGGTCTCGGGCCTGAGGGCTTAGCGTTGTGTTGGAATCAAGGTATTGGGATCATGTGTTGTTTCAAACACTAACAGTTAGCTTTTAACTGGAAACTCATTGACAAGCTGCGCACTATCTTCCGACGCAGGGAGATTTTGCCGGCCTTACTTCGGTATATGGTTTGACCACGGCATCAGTCAGACGTCCCATCCGGGTATTCGCATTCGCTGATCGGCCAAGACACAGTCTAAGGGCGAACAAGTACTTGACACAGGCTATCCCTGCAATTAAGCTCAATCAAGTATCCTGCTCGACCGTAGGATACGGTTGAAACGACAATAATAATTGGTACGACTTAAGCGGCTTCGGCCGCTTTTTTGTTTGTTGGTTCTTTTGCTTTAATGTTGCTCGCCATATGATGAATTTTTCTCCATCGTCCCTCCGCTCAAGGATCGCTAAGCCATGATTAAGGTGGGGATTATCGGCGCTACCGGATATTCTGGGGTCGAACTCCTGCGGCTACTGGCAAAGCACCCGGATGTGGATCTTTCGGTGATTACGTCGCGTGCCCAAGTGGGTGAAGCAGTGGCCGAGTTCTTCCCAAACCTGCGCGGGCATGTCGATCTCACATTTTCGGAGCCCAAGCGTGATCTGTTAGCCGGTTGCGACGTGGTTTTTTTCGCAACGCCTAGCGGAACAGCTATGAACATGGTTCCCGAATTGTTGGATGACGGGGTACGCATCATCGATCTGTCGGCAGATTTCCGTGTCAGAGATCCAGCACAGTGGGAGAAATGGTACGGCATGAGGCATGCCTGCCCGAAACTTTTGGATGAGGCGATTTACGGGCTTTCTGAGATCAATCGTCAGGCAATAAAGTCTGCTAGGCTTGTGGCCAATCCTGGTTGTTACGCTACGGCGGTTTTGCTCGGCTTCCTTCCACTAATCGAAGAGGATGTTGTGGATAGAGAAAGACTCATAGCCGATGCCAAGTCTGGAGTAAGCGGTGCGGGTCGCAAGGCTGCACTCGATCTCCTATATTGTGAGGCGGGGGATTCGTTAAAGGCTTATGCTGTCGCAGGTCATCGGCATCTTCCAGAAATCTGCCAGGGATTAGCAATGGCCTGTGGTGCCCCCGTGGGGCTTACTTTTGTCCCACATTTGATCCCTATGTTGCGGGGGATCCACGCTACACTCTATGGGAAATTGATCCGGTATGATATCGAACTGCAAGAATGCTACGAGATACGTTACCGCGACGAGCCGTTCGTAGATGTCTTACCCAATGGGGCGCATCCGGATACCCGTTCGGTCAGGGGATCAAACGTGTGCAGGATTGCCGTCTATCGCCCTCAAGATGGAGAGACGGTGGTAGTGCTCTCCGTAATAGATAATCTAGTGAAGGGTGCCGCAGGTCAGGCAGTGCAGAACATGAACATTATGCTAGATCTCGATGAGATGACTGGGTTACGCGAGATCGCATTGTCGCCGTGAGACGTCTGCCAACCACTGGTGCTCTATCAATGATTGCGGCGCAGACTAACAAGTGAATAGTTGGATGGCATGGGACGTTTGGTTGTAAAGTCACATCGCCCAGCAAGGATCGCTGTCCTGCTGGCACTTGGAATAGTGGTGCTGGGGATGATGGTTTGGTACCTTTTGGATTACAGCCGCTGGCGTTATATCTACGGCGAGATGGCGGATAGCCGAAATCAGAAAATTCTGTGGGAGATTAATCGTAGCCTAGAGGCTGAGACAACCCGACTGCGCGAGCGTGTAGCCATACTTGAACGCGCTGGTGAGGTCGAAAAACGAGCCGGGAACGACGTGCAGGAGACCCTAAAACTTCTTCAGGATGAAATCTTTGATTTGAGGGAGGAGCTAAGTTTCTACCAGGGCATCGTGATTGCAACCGGTACAGCGAAAGGGCTGACTGTCCAGGGCCTTTACCTCGAACCGCTTGGCCAGGAACAGCACTACAGGTACAAACTTGTATTAACTCATGTGGCGAAAAGTGATAGGGTCGCAGAGGGCATGGTCGACATGGTCGTAGAAGGCGATTTGGGCGGTGTTTCGAAGCGCTTCAGACTGCAGGAAATCGCGGACCACACCCCAGTCGATCTGTCATTTCGATTCAAGTATTTTCATAAGCTTGAGGGTGCTATGGTACTCCCAGCAGGCTTCCAGCCCCGTAGAGTCTTCGTTGAGTTGCACCCTAAGGACAAAACGCAGTCTAAAGTAGAAAGGGTATTTGATTGGCCAGAATTGGCCGGGTAAGGAGGGTAGAGACGATGTGGGGAAAACGTAAGAAACGTAAAACGACCCGGATTGACACACTGGTCGGCCCCAATACCGAGATTCTAGGTGATGTCAAATTCAGTGGTGGACTGCACATAGATGGGACCATAAAAGGCAATGTCACTGCATTCGATGATCCTTCGTCGGTGGTTTCCGTGAGCGAGCGAGGTATGATTAAAGGAGAAGTGAGGGTGAACTACGTTGTCCTGAACGGCGCGGTCGTCGGTGACGTCCACGCTCATGAGCACATTGAACTTGCGCCCAACGCCCGTGTCACAGGAAATGTGTATTACAAGCTGATCGAGATGGCAATGGGGGCTGAGGTGAATGGCCAACTCGTACACGAGTCGGAAACTGAACAAGCCCCTTCCACCGCGAGCGAACGCGGACGGCTAGAGGCATCTGAGAACAACTCTTGACAAGGGTTCCCAGAGCGACGATTTGACGCTATCATATTGGTAAGGTTGTTAGCACCCGACCCGGAGACGCATGCGATGAATGTCCCTGAAGCTGCTGAATTAAGCCCGCTAAACTTTACCGATGCCGCCGCCGCGAAAGTCAAGGCGTTGATTGGGGAGGAGGGCAATGATCAGTTGATGTTGCGCGTGTTTATCTCAGGTGGCGGCTGTTCGGGATTTCAGTATGGCTTCACGTTTGATGAAAATATCACTGAGGGTGATACCATTGTCGAAAATGGTGGTGTGAAGCTGCTAGTCGATCCGATGAGTTATCAGTACCTCGTAGGCGCCGAGATCGACTACACGGAAGGCCTTGAGGGCGCACAGTTTGTTATCCGCAATCCCCAGGCAACTACCACTTGCGGCTGCGGTTCTTCCTTCTCTGTCTGATTTCCTGCACTGACCCCTGTTCAGCGTTTGCCGGCGTCATACACGCCGCCCAATACGACGGCGCGATGAGCACCCGTTACCGAGGGTGTATTGGCGGGTTTGGCCTCGAGACGCTGTTTTGCGAGCCATGCAAAAGAAACGGCCTCGACGCAATCTGGATCCAATCCGTAGGCTGAGGTCGACTCCACCGTACAATTCACTAATTGCTTCGCAATGGCCTGCATCAATGTTGGATTGTGCACACCACCCCCACATACGAGGACTTGCTGGGTGGTGGGCGTATGCGCTGTGATTGCGCGGGCAATGCTTGAAGCAGTGAGCTGTACGAGCGTCGCCTGAACATCTTGTGGCTTAAGATGGGATCCAAATGCAGCGAGGCGATCGTCTAGCCAAGTTAAATTGAAGTAATCGCGCCCGGTGCTCTTCGGTGGGGCCATGCTGAAATAAGGTTCGGCTAGCAACCTGGATAGTAAGGGGTGGTCCACATTGCCACGTTTTGCCCATTCGCCGTCGCGGTCCATGCGCGTATTGCGGTGTCGGTGGCACCAATCGTCGAGCAAGGCATTACCTGGACCGGTATCGAAACCCGACACAGGCAAAGCGCGATCCGCCGGAAGAATAGTGACGTTCGCGATCCCTCCGAGGTTCAGCACAATTCGGTTCAACCTATCACTATGGAAGTGATAGGCATGAAAGCCAGGGGTTAATGGCGCCCCCTGACCCTTTGCAGCAACATCCATACGTCTAAAATCGGCAACTGTTGTGATTCCGGTGAGTTCGGCGATGATGTTGGGATCTCCGATCTGCAGCGTGAACGGCTCTGCGCCGTAAGGACGATGTAGAATCGTCTGCCCGTGGCTGCCAATTGCGATGACCATGCCAGGTGTCGTGCCCTGTCGCCGTATGAGTTCCCTCGCGGCCTCGGCAAACCGTCGTCCGACCCGTACGTCCAGCCGCGCAATCTGTTCGGGCGTCGCATTGTCTGGTTTTTCACTCACGAACTGAAGTTCGTCGCGAAGCGCCGTGGGGAGGGGAAACTGGAGATATTGCAAGACCTTTGTGCTGCCCAGATCGAAGTCCACCAAGGCCGCGTCGATGGCGTCCATGCTCGTTCCGGAGATCAGACCAACGAAGAATGCCATTGTTGAAGCGCGGGGATCACGGTGGCGAGGCGTTAGGGCGCCCCACTGTCCTGCATGGCGACCGTCGAGCTTGGTGTGTCGGGATTGCCTGATGGATTGGTGGTTGATGTGGCGGTCGGCGCAATCGCCCCGAGCTGCGCTATTATGGGTCGGGTGCTGGCCTTGAACTCCGCCAGTTGTGCACCCGGGATCTGCATCGCCTTAGGCAGTGTCACCGTCAATGGGTTCCGGTGGACGCCATTGATTCGGAACTCATAGTGAAGGTGCGGACCCGTAGCAAGCCCCGTCGCGCCGACATTGGCGATAATTTGGCCCTGGTGCACTCGCACTCCGCGCTTGATCCCTCTCGCGAAGCGGGATAGATGGGCATAAACGGTACTGTATTGACCCCCGTGTTTGAGCATAATGCTGTTGCCATAACCACCGTTCTCTCCGACACGCGTGATGATACCGTCACCAGTGGCCCTTACAGGCGTGCCATAAGGGGCGGCGTAGTCCACACCTCTGTGCGCACGTATGCGATTAAGGATCGGATGTTTCCGCTTTAGACTGAAGCGTGAACTGATACGTGTAAAATCGAGTGGGGTGCGCAAAAAGGCCTTGCGCATGCTTTGTCCGCCCTCCGAGTAATAGTCGGTGTATCCTTCGGCGTTTGTATAGCGAACGGCTAGGTAAGTTTTGCCGCGGTTGACAAACTCCGCGGCAACTATGGTGCCATCTCGGACTTTCTCGCCGTCTTTGAACTGCTCTTCAAAGATCAGCGCGAAGCGGTCGCCTTCCCGTATGTCGAGCGCAAAATCGATATCCCAGCCGAACAGGTGAACTAGCTGCAAAGTCAGCCGGTCTGACAGGCCTGCGTCCTGGGCAGCCTCGAACAGCGAACTCGAAATCGTTGCGGCGGCGGTGGCAATGCGTGTCTCAAGTTCGGATGCGGCGATCTCGGCGCTGAAACGCTCATCGGCACTGCGAATGCGTAGGGCATGGGTCGGGTCAATATCGTAAATGAGCTCCCGAAACGCCCCGTCTTCGAGCAGGATATGGAGTTCTTGGCCGGGCAGAAGATTTTTCAGGACAGAGGCTTCATCAGCACGCATGATACGGTGCACAAGCGCGCTGCTAAGCCCAAGCCGTTTGAAGATCAGGTAAAGATTGTCACCACGCCTTACCTTCAGCGTCTGCCAGTTTTCTAGTTCCTCGGCAGCATCGAAATCATCGACAACCGTATCGCTGGGTTGTACCGTTTCTACCAGAGGAAGCGGTAGTGAACGGACTAGGCTTGACTTCGTCGGAGTCCAAATGGCGAGACTTTGCAGCTCAGATGGCGCGGCAACCTTCGCCGGAACGGGTTCCTCGGATATGGCAAGCACGATCAGGCCGACAGCGATGCAGCTCGCGAACATATAAGACGACCGCTGTCGATTCCACCAACGTCTGTCCGAGGGTTCCCAGACGATGGAAGCTTTATAGTCTTGCTTTATATATGCCCTGTAAGTCACGGTGATTCTTTATAATAGCATCTTTAACAATATCGGGTGTCAGAGGCAACGTCAATCAATGATGGCGGTCTGTTGGGGCCTGTCACGGGACCTCGATACCCCGGTAGCAGGTTCATCATATGATCGGTGCGCCCGTTTCGCGCACGGTGATGACCTACCATAATTGGGGTGTCGTGTAGGCGGGGCGTCTGATGCGCATTATATCGAGCAAAAAAATGGTGCACAGCGAAACGCATCGGGAGGTCGTGGAACGCAATAGACGCTGGTCTGATTATCTGCGAAAACGACAAATCGTCTCTGAGGCGCTCGAAAAAAATACCGAGCAAATCCGCCTTAGCAAGCGCACTACATCCAATCTTTTCCGATATAAGAACCGCCAGCATCAGGCTACCAGGGCCATCCCCCTCAAGGACTTTGATCATGTCATTGCGCTCGATCAGGGGAGACAGACGTTGAACGTTGAAGGACTCGCTACCTACGAATCTATTGCAAATTACTGCTTGGCGCGGGGCTTCTTGCCGACGGTGACCCCCGAACTAAAACATATCACCATTGGCGGCGCCATTTGCGGCATAGGTATTGAATCGACTTGCCACCGTTACGGCTTCGTGCATGATGGTCTGATTGAGGCCGACTTACTGCTGCCGAGTGGAGAGGTTGTAACCTGCCGCGCAGATAATGAATACGCGGATCTGTTCTACGCCCTGGCGAATTCTTACGGTACTCTTGGGTACATATTGCGCACCGTTATCCAGCTTTGTCCTGTAAAGCCCTACGTGCACGTTCGAAATATCCGGTATTCCAATATCAATAGCTACGTAGATGCCATGGAAGACGCTACGGTCGAGGGAACGGACGATTACATCGAGGGGCTTTTTTTCTCGGACCGCGAACTCTATCTCACGGTGAGTAGTCAAGTCGATGATCCACCCTACGTGGATGATATTTACGGCAAGAATACCTATTACAAAACACTGCGCACTCGCGAAGAGATGTATCTGAAAACAAAGGACTATATCTTTCGATATGATCCTGACTGGTTTTGGAATATTCCTGATACCGCTCTCTTCAATCTGTTCAGGCAGCTTGCCCCGAAAAGTTTGCGCAATTCGGGAGCTTACAATCGGTATGTCCAGTTCAAGCAGAAATTGATGAAGCTGTTGCGTGTACGGCCAGACAATACGGAGGAACAGTTGATCCAAGACTGGGAAGTGCCTTGGGACCGTGGCAAAGAATTCGTGCGATTCCTGCTGGGTGCGGTGGATATTCAGGGACAACCCTGGGTTGCCTTGCCCATCAGAACATTGAAATCACCAACGCTCTACCCACTCAAGGCCGGCGCGCTGTATCTGAATATCGGCTGCTACTGTTTCGCAAAGCGGCCTGACGCCGATGAAGACTATCACTATACGAAGCTGCTTGACAAAAAATGTTTTGAGCTTGGCGGCCTCAAAATGTTGTATTCGTCGACTTTTCTGGATGAAGCTGATTTTGACCGGATATATAACGGACAAAGCTATCGTGCGTTAAAGCAGAAATACGATCCGGACGACAATGCGCCGACGCTGTTTGAGAAGACTGTCAAAGCGCGATGAATATAGCTCTAGCCCTTGTGACTCGGGATTCGTGTTTGACTCCCGGACATGTTCGAATTTGGGGTAGGAGGCCCTGAGTAATCGCCTACGGGCTCTGCTGTGCCTATGCTAAGCTAGGGTTAGCCTGTGAATGAGGGGTAGCAAAGTTGGCGATCGCGACTGCAGCTGATGCCTTGGAAACAATTGCGCGCGGCGCGCACGAGATCCTTCTCGGATCTGAGCTGAAGGAAAGATTAGAAAGTGGCAGGCCACTCCGAGTAAAGGCGGGATTTGATCCAACAGCGCCCGACCTGCACCTCGGGCATACCGTATTGCTGAACAAGCTCCGGCAATTTCAAGCCCTCGGTCACGAGGCGATATTTTTGATCGGTGATTTTACAGCGCTGATCGGTGATCCTTCGGGTAGAACAATTATGCGCAAGCCGTTGACTCGGGAGGAGGTCGAGGCAAATGCGCGTACCTATAAGGACCAGATCTTCAAAGTGCTCGATCCGAGTAAGACCTCAGTGGTTTTCAATTCTTCATGGATGGGCAGGATGCATGCCGCCGATCTCGTCCGGCTTGCCTCTCATCACACCGTGGCACGGATGCTTGAGCGCGACGATTTCAAAACGCGTTATGAGGGTGGTCACCCAATTGGGGTTCACGAGTTTCTTTATCCTTTAATTCAAGCATACGACTCGGTAGCGCTTAAGGCAGACGTGGAGCTTGGAGGTACAGACCAGAAGTTCAATTTGCTCGTCGGTCGGCAGCTGCAAGTGGCGTACGGACAAGAACCGCAAGTCGTACTCACTATGCCAATCTTGCAAGGTCTCGATGGTGTTCAGAAGATGTCGAAGTCTTTGGGCAACTATGTCGGCATTAACGAGCCTCCCAATGAGATGTTTGGCAAACTCATGTCAATTTCGGACGAACTCATGTGGCGCTATCTCGAGTTACTTAGCTCCAGACCGATGGCGGAGATCGAAGGGTGGAAACATCAGGTGCAGGGCGGAGCAAATCCCAGAGATTTTAAGGTGCTTCTTGCGGAAGAAATCGTTTCCCGTTTTCATGACCAGTCGGAGGCAGAACAGGCCCATCATGATTTTGTAGAGCGCTTTCGGCATGGCGCGATTCCCGATGAAATGCCAGTGGTGGAGCTGCTAGCACAAGAGGGGGGTTACCCAATTGCTCACCTGCTAAAGGATGCAGATCTGACGGAGAGCGCCACCGCATCCGTGCGTATGATCACGCAATTGGCAGTGCGTATTGACGGTCAAAGGGTGGATGACGTCAGCCTCCGGATCCCGGCCGGTAGCACCCATGTCTATCAGGTCGGCAAACGGCGCTTTGCGCGGGTGACTGTGAAGGCAGCGGCGAATTTGATGGGTCAAAAAGCCGGGGCCAAGACGCGAGGTGCTGGCAAGAAGAAGAAGGCGGCGCGCCGAAATGTGACGCGGTGACCTTGGTGTAACGGCTCCTTGCCCCGATCACGAATGTGAGCGCTGGGCCGGCCCCGGGGTGTCTTTCCTATCTGGCCTATCTGGCCTATCTGGCTGATTTCGGAGGCCAGGGCAGCGTTGCAGCCGGGGCGACTATTGCTGTTGGATGAGCGTTGCTATGGGTGTATACTTTCTCGTTCTGGTTGGGGGGGTTATCCCAACCCCGATCTTTAAAAATGCCTGATCACGTAATCTGTGTGGGCGCTTACGTCAAAGGGTTGCTTCACTATCAAGACATCGATGGAAGTGACCTCGCGCCCTGCGAGATTGCAGCCATCGAGCCAATATTGTTGCATTAGGCAACAACAAACTTTCAAGTGAAGAGTTTGATCCTGGCTCAGATTGAACGCTGGCGGCATGCCTAACAC
>JAKEHO010000022.1 GCA_022614965.1 Gammaproteobacteria bacterium | reverse complement strand
GGCTGCTAATGATTCGCTCGGAGATCGCCACCTCATTCTTTAGCACGTCCAGCGCCTCTTTTTCCTCAGAATCGGGCTGTTCAATTGCCAAATTAAGAAAGTAGGTGGCGTTTTTTATCGCGCCGAGCGGATTGCGAAGCTCATGTGCCACGCCCCCGGCCAATTGACCAAGAATAACCAACCGCTCATTGCGCATTAACTCTTCCTGGGCCTCTTTGAGCTCCTTCTCTGCCCGCTTGCGCGCGGTGATGTCTTCAATGGCGAGCAGGATAAACGGGGTCTCATTCGCTTTGCTGTATGTCCGTCGAGCGTTGAGCAGCATCACCCGGGATCCAAGACCCTCAAAGTCTTGTTCCACCTCAAAATTCTCGAACGTGGTGTTCTTGGGAAGAATGTCCTCCAGTAACTCCCGCAGCTTTGGGATGTCCCATTGCCGGTTGCCGAGCTCGTAGAGCAACTGTCCCTCGGTCTCCGTCGACGTCACTTGGAAGGCTTGGTAAAACGAGCGGCTCGCCGAAACCACCCGCAGCTCAGCATCCAAGATCAGCAATGGCTCATGGACAGTGTCCACAATGCTCGCGGCGTACTCACGCGCTTCCTGAACCTCATGACCGTAGATATGAAGCATCCCATCGCCTGGAATTGGATAATAAAACCAAGCAAGGAAATAGCCGTTGAACGCTATATCAACGGTGCAAGATTTTTTCTTTGCGAATGCCGTTTGGACCAGTTCGCTATGATTATGGGGCAGTAGCGTTTCGATGTTGGGATGGCCCAAACGCTTTGCAATTCGCCGGGCTGCCGGGTTGACGTACGTGATTATCCCATCCGGATCGCAGGATAAGACCGGATTCGGGTTGTCTTTAAAAAAGGCAGGTACACGCGGATTTTTGGCCGTATGCTTCATCATAGACGCCATCTTAAGCCGCCCGTGCATGCTCACCAATCTTAACTTAATAGTAGTTCACCCGATCACACCTTGATAGCATTGAGATGAAGCAGGAACTCGCTACGCCCGGCGTTGCGAACGGGACAGTGCATCTTTTAAGCGACTAATCAATACGTTATAGTGGGACGACGACAATAGCCAGAATCTAATCTCTATCCCTGTCCTCAGGTGCATCACAGCTTTGAATATCCGCTTGTTGCCGAGAATCAGCAGATTTAACTAAGGCCCAATGTGGTATTACATCAACTGCAAAAGCGATTGTGGGCGGCCAATGCCGTAACCTTGTACGTAATCAACTCCGATCTCTTGCACTCTGGTTAATATGGATTCATTTTCTACGAACTCGGCAATCGTTTTCTTGCCAATTACATGACTGATTTCGTTGATCGATCTTACAATTGCCCAGTCCGCTGGATCGCTGGCGATGTTCCTTATAAACATGCCATCGATCTTCAGGAAGTCCACTGGCAAGTTTTTTAGATAAGCGAACGACGACAAGCCACTACCGAAATCATCCAACGCAAACTGGCAGCCCAGCTCCTTGAGCACATTGATAAATCTCATCGCCCTGGAAAGGTTGGCTATCGTCGCCGTCTCCGTGACCTCGAAACAGATCTTCTCTACCGGAATTTTTGTGTTATCCAGTTCCTTAACAATAAACTCGAACAAGGCGTCCTCTCCCAGCGAATGACCAGACAGATTAATAGAGCAGAATGATGAGCGCTTAAGATGCTCCGTGTGGCCGGCGAGCCATTTAATCGCCGCACCGACAACCCAACGGTCAAGCCACGTTGCAAGGCTATAGCGCTCTGCCGCGGGGAGAAATAGACGTGGCGGCACGAGTTGTCCATCATCGCCTTCCATCCTAAGCAGCAGTTCATAGCGTTGCCCTTCGTCATCTCCGGTAACGGCTGATTGGATGGGCTGAAACAGCAGACAAAACCTGTTGGTTTCGAGAGCCTGAACTATCCGGGACGCCCACTATACTGCCCCGTGGCGCCTCGCAAGCTTTGGGTCTGCGTCATCGTGACAGATAAAAATACGATTGCGTCCGGCATCTTTAGCCGCATAACAGGCACTGTCGGCCATCTGCAGCACGCTGGTGATGCTCTCGCTGGTATCGTTGATGGGAACCAGTCCAATGCTGACACTAATGCCAAAACTCTTATCCTCCCATACGAACTGAAACCCTCGAATCGCCTTTTGGAACGCATTAGCCACGCGTGCCGCCTGCTTCAGGGAACAGTGCTCCATTAATACACCGAACTCATCACCACCAAGACGTGCCAGGGTATCCCGCTTCCTGACCGTTTTTTCAAGCACCTCACCCAGTTGCCTCAGCAATTCGTCACCGACCGCATGGCCGCAGGTATCGTTGATCGCCTTGAACTGATCAAGGTCCAGATAACACAGCGCATGTTCTGTCTTTTGATCGCGAGCAGTTTGCAACATGCGCTTTAAACGCCGTTCAAACACTGTTCGATTTGCAAGACCAGTCAAGACATCATGACTTGCCTGGTGCGAGAGTTCTTCAGATAGTTGATGGGCTTCTGTGATGTCCTCACAGACAATAAGAATAACAGGCTGGCCTTCATTTCTTTCAATCGCCCGTGCGCTCTGGCGGACCCAGAGCAGGCTGCCATCCTTGCGCACTTTCCGGATCTCCCACTGGTGCAGTTGATTCGATTGCGCTAAACACGTTTCAAGCCGCTTTTTGATAATTGTCCTATCCTCTTCGTGCAATACGACACGTATAGAACGGCCAAGCAATTCCCCAACCGCGTATCCAAGCTGCTCTGCTCCAAAGTGGTTAATTGACAGCACTGTTCCATCGGCATCCAAAGTAAAATACATGGATGGATTATCGTCGTACAAAGCGCGATAACGTTCTTCACTCTTTCGAAGTGCCTCCTCTGCCTGTTTATGTTCTTGCAATTCCCGCTGAGCTACTCGATAGAGCCTACGGTTTTCCATAATCAGCCGCTGTTTCTCAAGGGCCCCATCGACCTTAGCCAACACCTGGTCCAGATCCAATGGTTTCGTGATATAGGCTAACGCTTCCCTATTTATCGCTCCTATCGCCGTCTCCAGAGACGCATGGCCAGTAACCATGATTACGTCAATATCTGGCTGTCGTTTTTTCAGAGGAACAACGAGATCAATCCCTTCCAGATCGGGCAGGCTGATGTCAACGAGCGCAATATTGAAGGATCGTACCTTCGTCTTCGAGAGGGCTTCTAGCGCCGTCGCAGCCGTCTCCACCTGATATCCCTTCTTGCGAAAAACGAGCGCAAGACTGCGACGAGTCCCTTCGTCGTCATCAACGATCAAAATACTTTGTTTTATAGCCATCTCTTCGTTCACTCTGGACGAAAATGCTCTCACAGCCTCAGGTAATCGTACTCGATTCGCCCGCAAGCGTGTCGGCTTTACCCTTACTTTGAGTCCGGTAGCTCAACATTCCTGAGCAGTAGTTAACTAATAGCTCTGAAACCATCGGCGCATAACCCATAAAAAGATAGCATCATATCCAACTGCATGTCGGGATTGACGTTCATTTTATCGGTGCCAAAGGCTGAGCGATCTCAACCAACCGCTTCGAGGAGAGAAAATGTGATCTAGCAGAACGTTGATAACACCCAATTAATCGACTAACGCGTTTTGTACGGCATAGCGGATCAGTTCGGTATTGTTCCTGAGCTTCATTTTTTGAAGAATACGCGTTCGGTAGGTACTGACGGTCTTGGGACTCAAAGTGAGCTCTGTGGCGATCTCATTAACGCTCTTCCCCGACCCTAGCATACAAAATACCTGGTGCTCGCGGTCGGACAGCGTTTCATGGGGCGGTTTTTCTGCATCAGGCCCCAATTCCGACGCGAGCTGCTCTGCAAGGGATGCGGTCACATACTTCCCGCCCGCATGCACGCGACGAATTGCGTTGGCAAGTTCTTCAGGGGAGTGGTCCTTGGTCAGGTATCCGGCGGCACCCGCTCGGAGTGCGCGCACTGCATAGTGATCCTCCGGGTGTACGCTCAGCACCAGAACCCGTAACCCAGGCGACTCTGCCCGCAGGAGGCGCATAACGTCCAGAAATCCGGGGCCCGGCATGGAAACGTCCAAAAGCAGGACATCAGCCCCGGCGGATTTGCTCTTGGTCAGCGCCTCATCGCCATTCACAGCTTCACCGACTACGCGCATGTCGCGGCATTCGGCCACAATCCGTTTAAGCCCTTCACGCACGATTGGATGGTCATCAGCAATAAGCAGACGAATCATGGTACCTCCACTCACTTTGTTACGCCGCAAGCGGCATGCGAAGTGTCACCAACGTGCCGCCTTCCGGAAGTCGTTGGATCTGGACCTCACCGCCTAAGGCCTCTGCCCTTTCTCGCATGCCAATGAGTCCAAGTGACCCAGAACTCCTCATGGCGTCTTCCGTGATGCCACTGCCATTGTCGCGCACCTCCAGAATTAAATGGCCATTTTTTGGCCAAAGGTTGACTTCGACACGACTGGCATTCGCGTGGCGTGCGACATTGGTCAGCGACTCTTGCAAAATCCGGAAAATTGCAGTCTCTCGATCAGTATCGAATCCAAATGCTTCTTCATTGAGATGTAGATCACACCTGCAGCCTGTCCGCGTTGCGAACTCTTCCGCCTGCCACTCTATCGCCGCCTCCAGCCCCAGATCATCCAACATTGGCGGCCTCAAACGCGATGATAGTTGTCGCATCGAGTCAAGCGTTGCATCCACGATCGAAATCATTGACTTGGCACGCTCAGGTAGTGTCTTCCAAGTTTTCGGCAATCGATCCATCATCCACGACAAATCGATCTTCAAGCCCGTGAGCAACTGCCCTAGCTCATCATGAATCTCCCGCGCGATTAAAGTTCTTTCCTCCTCGCGCACGGCATGCAATCGCGCCGCAAGATTTCGCAGGCGTTGATGTGATTCCTGTATATGGACTTCTGCCCGTTTACGCTCCGTAATATTCTCACATACGATAAGAACGATAGCGCGGCGGTCAGGTAATTCGATTGCGCGCGCGCTCTTTCTTACCCAAAGCTCGGCACCATCCTTCCGCATCATGCGAATTTCCCATTGACGCACCTTAGCTGGTTCAGCCAAACACGATTCCAAATGCTGTTTAGCGAGTGCCTTATCCTCGTCATGGCACACCATAAATACAGGACGCTTAAGTAACTCGTCAACAGCATATCCGAGCTGCTCCGCCCCAAACTTATTAACAGACAGCACGGTCCCATCGGGATCCACAGTGAAATACATTGATGGATTATCATCGTATAGAGCTTTATAACGTTCTTCACTGACTCGAAGGGCCTGATCTGCCCATTTGCGTGCAGTGATGTCCCGATCAATACCAATAAATCCCCGTGGCTTGCCATTCTCATCTTGCACCAACGAAATCACTGTATCAGCCCAAAACTTTGGCCCGTCTTTACGGCGTTGCTCGTTCTGCCCACTCCACGATCCGGTTGCGTAAATAGTGTCCTTCCGCTGGCTTCTTTGTTCGTCACTATGAGAATTTAGAATCGAACCGATCGGCTTGCCCATGACCTCATTGCCTTGATAGCCATACAATGCTTCGGCACCTTTGCCCCAATAAATGATTCGACCCTCCAGATTGGTAGCGACAACCGCTTCTCGGGCGCTATCCATCAAGTGGGCCTGAAAACGCAATTGCTCATCGGCCTTCTTGCGCTCGGTGATATCTTGCATCATACCAACAATATGGCCTTCAGCTCCGTCAGGTCGCTTGATCAAGCGCACAAAGTCATAAAACCACTTGTAGGAGCCAGCCGCTATTTGCCATCGATATTCGTGCTCGTGCCATCCTTTTTCTGCCAGCTTGGATAATCCCGCCAAGATCCGAGGTGCATCATCGGGATGAATATGATCGGCCCAAAATGACGGGTTGGAGGCGAAATCTTCAGGCGTATAGCCCGTCAGCGCGGCCACGTTGTTGCTGACATACGTTGCGCCAACCCCTTCCTTGGTTTTAGATGTGTAACATATCACCGGCAGGGACTGAAGTATGATGGAAAGTTGATCCGTAATTTGCCGCAGTTCATCCTCCGCTCGTTTACGCTCACTGACCTCTGTTGCCAGTTCGCGATTCGCTCGCACGACTTCTCGAGCTCGTCGCCATGCAGTTTGCGAAAAATGAAGCGTTAACATCAGCAGAAACGCCATCAGAAACCCGACAGCCAACGCGACCGAAGGAAAGGGTGATTGTAATTTCGCCAGTAAGTCCGGTGTCGGCCAGGTCCGCGCACGCCACACAACATTCTGTATTTGGATATCCGTCTCTTGACCCCATTTTTGGTCGAGGTCACTACCAGCACCATAGCGGCCAGACATTTCTTCGTCGCCATCAAATACGGCAATCACGTATCCGAGCATCATGTTGTTTGCCGAGAGTACATCAAACAGCTCCCTCGTGCGGAAACTGCCCCCAATGAATCCCGCGAAATCTTTGCCGAAGAACACCGGCACATAAACCAAAAACCCTTTTCCGCCTTGAGGCAATTCGATGATATGCGTCAGCGTCGGCTGACCACGGTCTCGTGCCGCCTCGAGCGCAGCCCGTTGGCGATCGTTTGACACCATATTCAAGTCAACAGCAGATTCATTGCCTTCGAGAGGGACGATCCATCGCACGTTAAAGGAGGGATCCACCCACAAGACGGCTTCGTATCCAGGTTGATGGGCAATGTAACGCGCCGCATCGGCTCTCCGATCAAGTTCGGATGTATTCGCCTCTAATGCCCAGCGCTCCCCCATGCGCACCAATCCTAGGATCCGAGGTTCAATGCGCGCCCTGATCTCCGTCCCTAGACTATTCGTCTGTGCCTCAATTGTCCGGCTAATTTGAGCACGCTGCTCTACGCTCAGAGCCTGCCAAAGGGCCACAGCGAGCGCGACGGCGCCGATACCGACGAACATTACAACTCGTGTCGGCTTCGCTGTTTCCGAAAAATAGTTTCTAATCGAGGGCTCTTTCATTTGTCATGCAAGGATAGGTGGTCTGCTCTGACGAATACCCCTAGTCCTAACTCAACAGGCGGGCTAGGGTTCATGACAAACTATCTTAAATCTAGTCCTATAAAAGTATAGATAGGCTATGGTAGGGAAGCTTGGTAAAAAATTTGCCAATTTCATGAAGTTGCGCAGGTTTGCCGCGGCCACCGGCTATAATCGCCGGCTTGGGCGCGACACCCGGATCAGGAAAACCGTGACAAAGAAGCTGTCTATCCTTTTTTTAGCGAGGTGACCTTAGCGTTGGCGACAGCGGTGCCCGAGCCGGGAGTTTGCGCAATCACCACCCGATCGCGTCCTTCAGCCTTGGCACGATAGAGCGCTTCATCAGCGGCGTGCAAAACGCTTTCTGGAGTAGAACCATGTTTTGGGAAGATGGCGGCGCCAACAGAAATCGTGATCACACCCAGTGACTGGCCCTTGTAATCAAGCTTAATCAGTTTTGCCGCGTTGCGAAACTGCTCGGCGCGTCGAGCTAAGACATCCAACGGCACATCCGGCATAATGACCACAAATTCTTCGCCTCCATAGCGACATGCAATATCCTCTCCGCGGGTATTCTTCTGCAAAAGCGCCCCTATAGACTGCAAAACGATGTCACCCGCTTCGTGTCCAAAGGTATCGTTATATTGCTTAAAAAGATCAACATCAATCATCATTATTCCTAACTGAGTTCCATGGCGTTTAACGCGGCATGCCTCCCGTTCTAACGATCCTTCCATATATCGTCGATTAAAAAGATTTGTTAGTGGATCGTGGGCCGATTGGAAATGCAGGCTTTCCCGCAGATTAATACTTGCCAGTGCAAGGGCCAAATGCTCAGCAGTCGTGACCGCTAAGCGTCGCAAAGACTCCTGGATCTGCTTGTCAGCTTTCGAAGCTTCTGAAGAAGCTTGCTGAGCAAATTGGACATACAACATGCCCAAAATGTCCCCATGCGCAATCATGGGGACACACAAATAACCGGCTGGTGGACGCTCCGACACATGGGTGCAATTCAACCCATGAGCCGCATCCTCCACCAAGTGAGGCTTACCTTGCTTAAGTGCCCAACAATCGTTTTGAGTAAATACCTGTTCACTTTTTGACGACTGACCCCAGTCAACAACGGTTTCCAACACCGATCGCGATTCATTGAACATACACAGCGCACCTGACGTGCCAGGAAAAAGCTTCTGGGCATATTGGGCGACCACTGGGTGTGTTTCCTTCAATGTCTGACATACCTGAAAATGGTCTGTCATTTCACTTAAGAGTGCCATTTCAAGATTATGCTGTTCGAGCTCCTCGTGGGTTTTCCTGAGTTCATCTTCTGCCCTTTTGCGTTCGATTACGCGTCCAAGCTGGGTGCCAACATGCGCCATTGCTTCGAGTAGCGGCTTGTCGGGTTCAGCTGCTTCCCCGGAAAAAAACTCGAGGACCGCCTTCACCTCTTTACCTACAAGCACGGGGAAACCAAAACCAGCTTTAACCCCGATGTGTTGCGCAAGCTTTGTTCGAGAGAAATTTGGATCCTTCGTGACATCGATTACCCATGCAGGTTGTCCACTGACCAGGACACGACCTGCCAAGCCCACGCCGGGCGGTGACCGCGTCATTTCCGTCACCCAACGAAACGTCTCAAATTCCTTTGGCCGATCAAGATGCCACAGCTTCGTGGGAACGAGATCACCAGTGCCATCCTCTGCGAGCACGCAAGCATGGCCAACAGGCCAATTCGTAAGCGCGCAAACTTCATCAAGACATACCTGAATCGCCTTGTCCACATCGGATGCTTCATTGGCGGCAGAAGCAATTCGCTGTAACAAGCGGAAATATTTGAACTGCTCGCGCAGTGCTAATTCCGACTGCTTGCGCTTGGTAATGTCTTGAGCATAGATATGTACAGTCTTCTCCTTGGGGATCGGGTAATACGACCATGCAATGATCTGACTCCTGATCGTGGTCTCGACTAGGCAAGCAGCCTTCTCCTTCAAACAGGTGTGAACGACCTCTCGATGCTTCTTTGGAAGAATGTCTTCTACGCCATCAATCCGTAGACCTGCGACCAGCCGCTGCGTTGCAGGATTCATATACGTCACCGTCCCGTCTTGATCGCAGGATAGAACGGGATTCGGGTTGGCGTTTGGAAATGTGGCCAGCCACCGATCGTCTTCAAACTTTTTGGTCATTGTCCCGTTGATTACACTGATGCGCGATACGCTATTATCAAAACAACTGTTCAGCTTCTTTACCTGATGGCCAGCCCGTCTAATACATCAATCGCGTTCAGACCGTCCTCAATCAGGCGATCATTCGTCTGTAAGGATAGCAGTTCTTTATCAGTTGCTTTGCGTAACTCCCCAGCAGAAATATAGTAGTAAAAATCCGCAACATCACGGCTGCGAACAGTGTTAATCGATGAACTCCCCTATTTACGATGACCCGTGGTGTGTCCGATCAAGGCGTCATTTGCCTTCGTTCATCGGCCACACAAGCCTCGAGAATCACCTCATAGTGTTCCAGGATTGGCCGCCCGCCAATCAGATCGGCGAATTTGTCAACCTGCTCCTGAAAATATCCACTTGACTCGTTTGCCTTCATATCGGCTTCGGTTTCCCATAAGGTAACGGACATCGACTTATCTCTCCCCGGCGTCGCCAATACAAGCAAGCCTTTAAAACCCGCTTGCCTTTTCACTGCGGGGACAACCGACTCTTGCCAGATGGCCAACGACTCGTCTGATTTGTGCGGTTTCATTGAAACATTGACGACTCGCGCGTACATGCTACCCCCTTATACACAATTGCTCTGCTGGCCCCATCAACGTGACCGTCTAGCCATCGAGTCTTGCGTTCTGCCGACCATACAATCGAACAGTTTGGGTACAGGAAGAACCAAAGATACACCACTCCTTAAGGTTCTATCGACGGCTCAGAGCAAGAGTGATGAGCAATCAACATGCGATCTAACGCCACACATGCTGAGGGAAGGATCAGGGAATACACGTCCGCCCCCGCACCGTCCCACCTGCACGGCCCGCGAGACCAAAAGGCTATACAGGAGAGATCTGTGGCTTGACCCCCACCTGAGGATCCTTTAGGCGCTTCGTGTTAGAACGGAGCCTGTTGAGGTCGACTATTTGTATCTCGCGAGTGCACCTCGGTCCCATTCGACCGTGTGGCACTGGCCAACACCTTACCCGAATGGCTGCTGAGTGCGGTTGCACAGGGACTCCTGTCGGCGGTCGCGTGCCTGAAGAGGCCCTCGGCGAGCAGGGAGAGCCCGCTCGTAAACACCGCCGCCCCTATCGAGGCACCCGTTTTTAAGGCGCCCACGGGATCGGGTTCAGGCTTCGGTTCAGCCAACGTGCCTCCTACCCGGACCAACTCGGAGAACGAGCCGGCCCCGATACCGAGGCCCTCGCGTGCCTTGGGATGAATGCCTAGTTCCAATTCTTCGGTTTTCAGGTTAATGACACCGCTGCCGATGATATTCATTTTATGGGTCTGAGCGGCGATCCCCTTGTTGGTGGTGGCGATACCATCCTGAATGTCGAAGTTCACAACCCCGCATTGCAGGTCTGTGAATTCTTCCTTTTCGGAGAACGGATTGATCATACGCACAGTTTCTATAAATAGATCCGCGCCTGCCAGGTCAATTTTCGTATTGCGGATCCGCCCTTCGCCAATCACCACTAACACATGCCCATTGAGCCTAGCCATCATCGTACGCACTGAGTTACCGCGCCCGCTCACATTTAAGGTTATATCGGTCTTGCCCCCGGTGACAAGATCCTCCGTCTTCACCTCATCCAGCTGACCGATCTCAATCTGCTTGGCGTTGAGATTAGAAGACACCTCGGCCGTTTGCCTACTGGCATCAAGAACCATATCCGCACGTACAGTGCCGCCCGCCAGTTGGGCGGTCGCGGGGCTCACGCTCAAGCGCCCGCTGTTTAAATCGAGCGCCACGTCCACGTTCTCCAACAACACAATGGGGCTGAACTGCACCCAGATCCGGTCTAGCGCGAGCCCTCGCGTGCGGAGCCGCTTGGCCTTCAGCATTACATTCGCATCTACCATACGAAACCCATCCAGCGGCAACGGCATATCTGAAAAAAGCCGGGGACCTTTGCCACGCTCCTCTTCGGGCGCCAGCTCAGCGAGATCAAGCAAATTCGATGTCAGACGGCCAGAGAGGTTCGGACGTTTCCCCGCCACAGTGACGGTCATCTCACCGGACAGATCGCTCTTACCCAGCTTGGCATCGATCCCCTTGACGAGATAACCCCCGTTGCTATCCGCTATCTCGGCTTTGAACGCAACGGGACCCATGGCTGGCAGACGGATTAGGAGAAGCTTCGACAGGCTGGCCAGCGACCCCGCCTCCATCGCGATAGCAAAGGTTTTCCCGGTGTTGTCGAGCGGCTTTGCAATCGATCCAGTGATCATCGCCTTGGCCTCACCTGAGGCCAGGGTTAAGTTGACAGGTAGCGAGCGGTTTTCAATAAGCGCGTTCGGCGTGCCTAGCGTGCCTGATACATCTACAGGCACGTTGTTGTAGGTTGCTCCCAGATCCAGATCGATCGGACTATCCATGCCTTTCACGTGTGCCGATAACCGGGCGAGTCCGAATTGTATGCTCCGTTTGGATCCGCGGTTATGGTATGTGAGTTGCTTCTCTCCAACGACCACCTGAGTAGCCCCTGCAGTGACCGTCCCCTTAATGTCCTCAATCCTGTAGCCTCCTTTGGCGTCAGATACTCTCGCAGTCAGTTGAATGGGGCCAACAGCCCCGCGCTCAGCACCCGGCGTGGCCTTAAGCGACTTCGCCTTGACAGCGACCGTAAGGTTAATGTCCTTGCCTTCCAATGGCTTTCTTATAGAACCTGTAACACTGACCGTAGCGCCCTGTGTCTCAAGTGAGCCTTTGAGGTCCTTGACGATATAGGTCCCATTCCCATCCGCAACCTTTGCCGTTAACCGAATCGCACTAGTCGGAGGCACTTTCATCGCGGTCAATTTAGAAAGAAGCGCGAGGCTCTCCCCCCGAATGTCAACGAGGAGGTTCACGCCCTTGCCCTTAAGTGGGTCCTCGACCGAACCCTTTACGCTACCCTTGAAGTTGGGAGCCTTTATCGCGAGATTGATCGAAAGCGGCTTGGCTTGTAACAACGTATCCACGGCACCGAGGGTACCCGACACGGTGACGTCCGTGCCTTTGTAAACAGCGGCCATATCCAGGACTACGGGACTCGTGAAATTGTCCGCACCCGCGGACAACTTCCGGATACCAAGTTCTATTGTTTTGCCAGAGAGGCGATTGCGATAGAGCAATTTATCCTTTTGCAGGCTAGCCTCTGCCTTGGTGGTCTTGAGTGTGCCGGCGAGGCCGTCAAACAGGAACGCCGCCTTAGCGTCCTTGTGCCGGGCGATCGTGGTGTCCAGGGTAAACGCCGTGCCATCGACCGTGCCGGCGAGCATAATGGGCAGCGACGTGTGTTGGATTAGCGCCGCCACGGTGCCAAATGTGCCCGATACGTAGATCGCCCTATCTTTGAAAATCGCGGCCAGATTGAGTGCAATGGGACTAGTGGTGCCGCTGGCACGAAGTGACAGGTCTTTGATCAAAAAGTGCGTGCTTTGCCCCGAGACACCGTCGCGATAGGTTACGTGTGCCCTTTCAACGTGCACCTCGGAAATGTCCAGGATCGGCATCTCACCGTTCGAGGCCGGTTGGGGCAGCTGCACGACCCGTTTGAGGTCTATCTCCCAATTACCGCGCCCCTGTGCGTCGGTTTCCAGCAATATATCAGGCTCGACGAGCGCCAGGCGCTTAACCTGAACGTGGCCAAGAATGAGAGGCAAGAGCGAGATCTCCGCCTCGAAGCGCCCCATTTTGACCATGTCGAACCGGGTACCCCAAGGCGCATTGGCAAAATTTACACCATGCACAACCACAGCGGGCCCGGGTGATAAGGCGAGCTCCAAATCCCCTTCGATGCGCAGCTGACGCCCGGTCACCTCTTTGACTTGATCGGTAATAAAGGACTTGTACTGGTTGAAATCGAAAATATGAATGGCGGCAACAAGCACCACGATCAAGACAAAGACAAGCCCAAGGCCCACCCGGAGCCCCTTGCTGAGGTGCAATCGGACTGGCACGCGCTGGCGCTGCTGTTCGCCTGAAGTTCCCATGAGCAGATGACCCGGATAGCGCAATAGCGCTATGACGCAGCCAAATACATGATTTGGCGCCGTTGCAGGGTTTAAACCTCCTTAGCTTGTGTTTTTCTGCGCAGCGTAACTGTCTGAAACTATAGTCACGCCCAAAAACGGCATTCGTGCGGGAAATCACAACGTTAACGCGCCGCTATGTGACCGATGTCACAGAATCGGGAATTGCCGCCGGCAAAATGGCGCCACGTGGCCTTGGCCGCGTCACAAAAGATTTGCTATTAAAACGATAATATCAATTGCAATCAGTTGCTTTTATACGATTCATTAAGTTGTTTATAGATATGAAACCATACGCACCACGCGGGACATAAGAGATCAAGGTAAGCATGCAGCCGAAAGCCGTAAAGTGCCTCTTTTGTGGACCCAGTCGATCGCGATTAAGGACCAGGCTGCGGAGGGACGGCCAATAGAGGCGCGCTGTGGAGCACGAAAGCTGCCTTGAATAGTGGGATCCTCGAAGAATATTTCGAGAAAAGTATACTAACTTATTGATTACAAAAATTACGTGAGCACAACAAGGCTTGAGGGGCCACTCCGAGTGCGCCACTGCAATCATCCTGGATACATAAGGGCTACCCTGCCTCCTAAGTCAGCCTAGCGACCCGGTTCGTATTTAAACGATAAGCGCAGTTTCGCCCGGTAGCCGACGACCTTGTTGTTTTCAATCTTGGTGTCGAGGGTGACAACCTCCGCGATCCGAAGATCCCTCAGACTCTTGCCGGCTACCTCAACTGCCTTCTTGGCCGCATCCTCCCAGGACGTATCGCTTGTTCCAACGAGCTCAATGATTTTATAAACACTATCAGACATGATGCCCCTCCAAACGCTTTTGGTTATCGATTAAGCGTGCGCTCACGCCTTTTCCGCAACCCGCTCTGCCGCTTGCACCGTATTTGCAACCAGCATGGTAATCGTCATCGGCCCGACGCCGCCCGGCACCGGTGTGATGTAGGCGGCTCGCCTTTTCGCCTCCTCAAAGTCAACATCGCCCACCAGTTTGCCATCCGGCAGACGATTAATGCCTACGTCAATGACTGTCGCACCTTCTTTCACCATAGCCCCGGTGATGAGTCGAGGTTTGCCCACCGCTACTACTAAAATGTCAGCAAGCAGCGTGTACTGCGCTAGGTTTCGGGTTTTTGACGTGCAGACGCTCACGGTCGCGCCCTTCTGCAACAGCATGAGCGCCATGGGCTTTCCGACGATGTTACTCCTGCCCACCACGACCGCATTCTGTCCTTCTATGGGAATATCCATGTGCTCCAACAAGCACTGCACCCCATACGGTGTGCAGGGTGGAAATACCGTACCGCCAGCCACGAGCGCTCCCAAATTGTATAAATGAAATCCATCCACATCTTTTTCGCTCGAAATGGTCTCCTGAACCTTAGCGCTGTCGATATGCGGCGGCAGCGGTAGCTGCACCAGAATGCCGTGAATGTCCGGATTGACATTCAGCTCCGAGATTCGCTTGAGCACCATCTCCTGGCTCGTATCGCGTGGAAATTCGTGGATCTCTGAGTGCAGGCCCACCTCCCTGCAAGCTTTTATTTTGTTGCGAATGTATAGCTTGGATGCCGGATTATCGCCCACGATAATGACTGCAAGTCCTGGCAGTATGCCCTGCGTTTTCAGGCGATCTGCCCGTTCCTTCCACTCGGCACGAACTGCCTTGGCGATCGCGACGCCGTCAATGATCACCGCGCCCATACAGCGCCCCTTAATTGGATGTTGAGCCTGCGTGCCTGCAATACCTCCTGGTCCACGCTAGCATATCGCTCGCCATACAGCCAATGCCGCGAAAACCGCGTATGATGGAGTATTAACAGGGTGTCCCAAGCGCTTGTCGGCGTTCGAGTGCCAGGAAGCCAGCGGGTCATAAAAGACAGCCGAGCTGCCTGTTCGGCCCCGCATCTTGCTCCTAAGACACCGCGCTGAAATTGTGAATGTCATCACAATCGTTTCACGCCTTCTGTGAAACCCGTCACGCATGAGATGTTACAGGCTGCCTATGATTTAACTATCGATAGGTGGCAGATACGGGACCGGCAACGGGTAGGCCATGTCCCCGGGAGATGACCGTGAAAAAACTTCAGTACGTAGGCTCAATTGGCGTCTTCATGGCGGCTTTGCTCAGTGTGCCTGTGGCCCAGGCTGACTGGAAGGTTGCTCAATTTATAGATGGCGAGGCGGTGAGCTCAGTCATTGCCTCCTACGTGACAACGGTGATTGCCCCCAGCCACCGCGTATTTCCGCCGCTTTTCGTCATCGGACTCGGGATCGTTCTGGTGGCTTTGGGTACGATAGCCCTCGCTTCCACCGAGCAGCGCAGCCGCCGACCCTACCGCTTCCCCTCTCCTTTGCTTGATTTCCAGAACAGGGGGAAGCACGTACGCCGGTCCGTCCCTAAGAAGAAGAGCAAGCTGCGAGCACGCTCGGCACTGACCTCGTAACGACGAGCCGGGATTATGAACAACACGATCGACGGCAATCGCCTAAACAGGTTCGGCTCAGAACACGCACTGGAGCCGCAGCTACGCCCACACACGAGCTTCGGTGAAGATTTACACCCTCAGAGAATGAACCTTGATGCGCCTGTCATTATTGGACTTGCCATTAAAGAACTGGACACAAGTGACCTAGCAGAAGGTCCTGCGATACTCCGGCCTCGGCGAGAGCGAAAAAAGTGGCCGGCTGTTTATTGGGTCTAGTCCCCTCAAAACCAGATAACTGTCAACGCGTTTGGCTCGTCAGCTGAACACGCGTTCCTTAATGATCACCCCCCACCACACACCTTAAATAGACGTCAAACATTCATTATTCCGGCGTACTGCGTCGGCGAGAAGGATAAAACTCGACCAGGAACATTTGCAGTGCGTCGTTGAATGTCGCCGTCGCATGTTCTTGGCAATAGCGATCGATCCATGCCATCGCATCTTCAAACGTTGTGTTGCCCAGCAGGTCATAGGTATCGTCTAACGAGAAATTAAGCGCGGAAAGATACCCTTTTACAAAGGTTGTCACCTGGATCGAATCGGGAGACGCGCGGTACTCCGCATAGTTGCCACAGGGCATGGTCGCGTAGGTTTGATATTTCCCCAGTGCATCGAGCCCATACCCGTTCGTCCAAATCAAAAGGCCGACAGCAATCCCACAGAATGCTCGTGCTTGTCTTATCATAGACCGTCCCTCTGAACCTGAGTCAATATCGGCACGGACAGTGGCGCGCAGTATCCCATTCACATTTGGAGTTACTACGCGTAATTGATCCTTACTCAACCACCGTGAATCAAACAGGAAGACAATAGATTCTTTTAAAGAATGCAAAGCCCTCCATTTCCCTCTGGCTTTGCCAATGATTGTCTGGCCGCGCACCGCTCCCTCTGCAGGCATTCAGATGACGATTCACACCATAGCACGCCCAGCCATGGGTAATATGGATTATTTCGCGTGCGCGTTTTGCCAGGGAAGGTTGTGCATCATCGATGATACGCCTTGGCAAAATTCCGCACTGGCAAAGCGTCATGCCCTGCCTTGTAAGGGCTCCCTGTTTGCTGTACACTGCTGCGCCGTTTACACCACCTTTTACTGACTACTAATTAAGCACGGAAGCACATCTGGGAGAAAATCAAATGAAACAAAATAACTTATTGAGACTTCTGCCGATAGTCGCCGCGGCGATATTGCCGCTTGCAAGCAACAACGCGCTGGCTCAAGAAGAGGCTGGCTTCAACGCCGGTGTCTTAACTTGTAACACCATCCCGGGTACCCAGGTGAATCTGCTGATTCATTCGAGCGTACAGATGACCTGCACCTTTGAGAAGGCAGAAGGCGCCAAGGAGAGTTATGCGGGCGAGAGCGGAATTGGGCTCGGTGTTACGCTATCGTGGCAAAAGATCTCGACCTTGCGCTATACGGTCCTGACGGCCACAAACGACAAGCTGGGCCCGGGCGCACTGGGTGGTAAGTATGTCGGTGGACAAGCTTCGGCTGCCTTTGCTGTCGGTCTCGGTGCTGCCGCGCTCGTTGGCGGGGGTAATGACAACATCGCGCTGCAACCCCTTGCAGTTGAAACCATCGAAGGCTTGGACGCATCAGCGGGTATCGGATACCTGTTCCTTAAGGCGCAGTAAGACCTACTGTCGGTTAATCGAGCCAGCGAACGCGGAAGCATCCGCGCTTCGCTGGCTTTGTTTTTGGCGCGCCACACACGTCGGCCAAATACGCTAAACAATTCTAAGCGGTGAGGCGTATAGGGCCATCCTTTCGCCTTACTGCATACTTGTTTTGCGGACGCGTTCAACACAGAGGCTCCCCCTCTCCTCTATTTCGTGAATGAAGCAAAGGGCTCAGGTAATGCCCGCGCCCCACTACTTGTACTTTCTGGTGCGCGGGGCCGGATTCGAACCGGCACGGAGAAAGCTGCAAGGGATTTTAAGTTAGATTCCGGCGTACCGAATGACGCAGTAGGCACTGATCCCTCGCACTTTCATGGTAGGATAGCGCCACGTTAATCATGCATTGATTGAGCTTTATAACGCTGCATGCTGTCCACGTTTTGCCCCAACAGAAACCGACCCACTTTCGAGGGGAATGGCTTGATCGCCAACAATCAGAAATCGAAAAGACAATGACTGTTGGAAACACTGTCCAATTATCTGGGTCCGCCCAACGAGCCAATTCACCCGATCTGAGAAAGACCGGTATTCATCCGGACTACTGGTATCCGGTGGCCCCTTGCAAACGTCTAAAGAAAGGAAAGGCAATCGGCGTCAGGTTCGCAGGCGATCCTATTGTATTGGTCAGAACGGAGAACGACACACTGTTCGCCCTTGAGGATCGCTGCGCCCACCGGCAGATCCCGTTGCACGTCGGCGCCGTGAAAGGGGAACACATTCAGTGCGGCTATCACGGTTGGACGTATGACGCGACAGGAAAATGCGTTAGTGTGCCCTACCTAAGCAAGGACAAATCGCTCCCTAATGGTGTGCGAAGTTACCCCTGTCGGGAGGCCTATGGACTCATATTTGTTTATCCGGGCGATAAGGCAAACCTGGAGTCCGCCATCTTCCCGAATATCCCGACACATGCCAATCCACGCTACAAAACGCGCTATCTCGACCGTCAGGTTCATTGCCATTACTCCTTTATGCACGAAAATCTGATGGACATGAATCATCAATTTCTGCACCGTCGACTCATGGGCAGCATTAAAACAGTGTTGATGGATTTGCGGAAGGGCAAAGGGTGGATCGAGGCCGACTTTACCTTCGCGCGCGCCACAGGCAAGCAGCATATTGGTGAGAAATTCATTCTTAGAAGACGTTCGCAGCCCGGTGAAGAGGTCGGACGTGATCTTATGACGATCCGCACCGAATACCCGTATCAGACGTTAAAATTCTGGAGGGCGGGTAGCGAAGAACCGTCGCTGGATCTTTGGAATGTCTATGTCCCCGTCGACCGCGAGCAGCGCATCAATCATACCTTTGGCCTAATGATGTTTCGCAAGCCCTCTATCCCTGGCCTGATGAACCTGCTTTGGCCATTCATTATCTGGTTCACGGAAGCGATCTTTGCGGAAGATCGGTGGATCGTTGAGTTAGAGCAAAAGGCCTTTGATTTGCAGGGCGCCGACTGGAATCAGGAGATCTTTCCGCTTATTCAGGGACTGAGACAGGTATTAGTTCAGCAAGGCATCCCCCTACCGTCATAAGGTCAGTCTTGAAAGAATGCAGCGGACTTCTCCCGAAGTAAATTGCGAGTGTGTTCGATAAATCTAAGTTACTGGTAAACGTCTCGAAATACCAGCATCGACCCGAATCTGGATTCATCACTCTGTGGAAATCCACAGGCGTCTACGAATTCGTCCGTATCCTTGAAGGTACCAAATAGACCATCCCACCATGTAACGTTATCGTAGTTAAAATCATGAACGTCCATTTGATGATGAATCGAATGATGTTCCGGGCATTCAATAAAATAAGCATACGAAATTTTACTAGAGCTTGCGATAAAGCGAAGATTCGACTTGCTTGGGAAGCGCCGCGTGAGGAAACAGAGCGACTTCGCTCTTTTTTATACAGGTACGCGATATTACTTTATGTAGCTCGAACGCGTCGGCTAAATGATATGCGTAATGAAGTCGCCCATGGAGTCTGGGGACATCCAGCAAATAAGCCCAGAAAGCTTTATCTCATCTTGGTACGGAAAGAGTGATTGTTATGTTAATTGTGCCCGGGGCCGGATTCGAACCGGCACGGAGAAACCTCCGAGGGATTTTAAGTCCCTTGCGTCTACCTATTCCGCCACCCGGGCGGAGGAGGCAGCATAGCTAGGCTAGAAAAGGTTGTAAATGGAGGCTGGAGTCGGAATCGAACCGGCCTAAACGGCTTTGCAGGCCGCCGCATAACCACTCTGCCATCCAGCCCTTAATAAAAGTCGAAAAGCTATTCATGAAAACACTGGGAGGGAAACTGGAGCGGGAAACGAGACTCGAACTCGCGACCCCAACCTTGGCAAGGTTGTGCTCTACCAACTGAGCTATTCCCGC
>JAKEHO010000115.1 GCA_022614965.1 Gammaproteobacteria bacterium | reverse complement strand
TCGATCGTGGGAGATACCGAGGCCGTGCGCATGGTCATCGATGCCGCGAGACGGGTCGCGAGGTGTCGCGTCCCGATCCTGATCGGGGGCGAGACGGGGACGGGGAAAACCCTGCTCGCGGCGGCGATTCACGAGGCGAGTCCTCGCCGTGGGCGTGCGTTTATCGCGCAGAACTCGGGCAGCTTGCAGGAAACCCTGTGCGAGAGCGAACTCTTCGGCCACAAGCGCGGCGCATTTTCCGGCGCGGTCCAGGACAAGATAGGCTTGGTTGAAGCGGCGGACGGCGGCACGCTGTTCCTGGACGAGGTGAGTGAGTTGAGCCCGGTGCTGCAGGTGAAGCTACTGCACGTGTTACAGGACGGAAGCTTCCGGCGCGTCGGAGACAATCAGTTCCGGCGCGCCGATTTAAGGCTCATCTCCGCGACCAACAACGATCTTCAACGCGAGGTCGGGCGGGGTAATTTCAGGGCGGATCTCTACTACCGTTTGAACGCCTTCCCGATCACGATGCCACCGTTGCGGGAACGCCGGCGCGACATACCGGCGCTCGCCGAGCATTTCCTGGCCAAACACCGCCATGAAATCAACGCTAGCATCATCGCGCTCAACGGTGAGACCCTGACAGCCCTATGCGCCTATGACTTCCCGGGCAACATACGCGAGCTAGAGAATCTCGTGATCCGCGCGTTGGTGGTGAGCGACGGGAGCGAGATCATGCCCGGATCTTGGTTACCCAAGCCGCTAAGACCCAGCCATCAGGACCCGCTCGCGCTCCTCGACAGCTTGGAGCGCGAGGCGATTCTGAAGACCCTGGAAGCGCGCGACGGTAATCTCGATACGGTGGCGAGAAACTTAGGGATCAGCCGCACGACACTCTGGCGGCGCATGAAGTGTTATCGCATCCCGGATAATTCTCACGCCGCGGCACTCGGAAACTGACGCCGACTGTCCACTCCGAGCGGCGTGTTCCACGAGTGGGCCGAGAAGGTCGAGCACGCGCTCGCGATCTGGGGCCAACTTCTACACTAAGCTGCCTTGCCCGCCGGGCCCACCGGCAACGTCCTGCAGGCCTGGGCCGCGGTCGTGGCCGACGCAGATCGGCGCTTCTGCATGCCCCAGCTTCTTGATGAATTTCGCCGCCCTGGGATTGTGATTCGGCTTGTCCGCCCGGGGACCACCAAGATCACTGCCGCGGCACTTCGCTCTCATCCAAACGGCCTGATCCCAGACCGAACCCCGATTCGATACGGTTCAGCTCCATGAGCCGACAACCCCCGCTTGGCCGCACGCACCCGAGACGTCAAGACGTCCCGACACTCAGTGCCTTGCACCGATGAATAGCCCCGAAAGTTCCCGATTCTCGACCGCAATCTCGCGTGTTTGACACCCCATAGGCCCAGCTGCCTTTTTTTCTCCACGAAAAACAGGGCGTTTAAAATTCTGATTCGTCAATACAACGGTTTACGCGCGTCGTCAGTTTAATGCGACAAAACCCCAAGTCAGCAATTGAAACCAAGTGAGTGTCGAACCAGATTCAGGTTTTCATTGAACCAAAGACGGAAGATTCCCATAATAGCTTTTATCAGCCATAGTCGGATTGGATAATCAACAAGTTGCAGCAGACGACTGAATGCAATACGAAACGAGCTTGCTGGATATTGTATACGAGGCGGTTTTCAGCACCCCGATTTTTAAGCTGGCGAGAGAAAACGTCGATGTGTTGAGTATCTTTTATCAGCATCTTGCTCCGGGCTATCTAGTGCGGCCCAGCGACATGCAAGTCAGTGGTGGTACTGCGCTTTCGGACGTGAAGGCAAAGATAACGCTGTTCAGAGGTAATGGCGTATTGGAACTGGCGGCGGATAAGCTTTCTGCGACCTTTACCAATGCGAATGCGGTTGGTGACATCGAAACCATCAAAGACTGTGTCACCATCAGCCTCAGTGCCTTGGCTGAATGGTTGCCCACCATGACTTACAGGGAACACGTGATTCGAAGCGCGGCATATTTGAGTCTGTTGAGCGATAGCCAGACCGCCGCAGATGACTTTTTGAATAACCTCATGGGTAACAAGATGGCGTTCCGAGGTGAGGATTTCGGCGCGTCCAAGAGCCATTTTGGTGTTAAAGCTGAATTTGAGAACCCAGAGGAAAAATGGATTGTCAGCTTTGATGTTTCCCGCTCTTGGATTATTGGCGATATGCTTATTGTGAATAGCAGCGCTATCTATCAAGGTGACAGTGCAATGAAGACCCTAGAGGACAAGGCCGCACATATTCAAACCGTCTTTAATTCGTTCCTGACGACGCTCGGCCTTGAGGCGAAAAAGTAGGGCTTCATAGGTGGATTATGTTAACGGCGGTGCGACCTGGCCTACGTCTTAATACCATTTTTGATGGGCGACCAGACGCGTGGAGCAATGACTTGCGCCGACGAAACCCGTACGAGGGTAAAACGTTCGGCCGCCAAGGTATCGGTTTGACTGACCCGTGGGATCCCAATGTCGAGGCATTCAAGCGCAACACAGGTATTACCTTTCCAATAGGTGCTGATCCCGGTCGGGCGGTTGACACCAGCACGCATCCTGTGACGCTCATACTCGATAAACGAACTGCGATAACGAGGGTAATTGCAGTCGGAGAAGTTAGTTACGAAGAGCTTATTAAAGGGCACTTCAGGCGCAGCACCCATAAGCTCAGCGCTCCCGTGCAGTTTTTCTCCAAGCTTTTAGATATCTGGGAACTGGGTTTGGATTCCGCCTACCTACTGCTGGGGTATGAAAAATCCGGCAAAAGTCATGTCCAGGCGATTCTGTCCGGGGCCGTGCTGCTTGAAACCCGTGATGAGAAGGATCGCATTGCTGAATTGTTCGTTATACGCAAAATACTCCATAGCATTTTTCGCGACACAAAGGTGGAGAACCAGTGGCTACG
>JAKEHO010000114.1 GCA_022614965.1 Gammaproteobacteria bacterium | reverse complement strand
GTGAATATGTCACAAAATGTTTGTGCGAAAAGTCACTGAATGAGCCAAGGTGCATTGGTATTGTTGGCGGTGTAGAGACTAGCTTGGTGCTCAACTTGGAGGCGCCAAAAAGCAGCGCGCCGGTTACTTTTAACGTATGGTCGGCGCGCAGCGCCGGGGCCACGGCTTCTAGAAGGGAAGATGAGGGGGAAATACGCTGGTTAATAAAGTTAAGCACGGAAATTTCTGCATCAATGAATCGCCAGATGTCCCTTCCACATGCCCCCAGTGGTGCGCACACATGGCTGGTCTTGCTTGTCGGCCTTATTACACTGGCCGGGACGCTTTGGATTCCCCCCGGCCACGCAATCGGTCCCACGCTCCCACTAAGATTCGAGGAATTGCCGGAGACCAAGGATACTTGGGTAGTCGGTTTGCTGGTCGACCCAGAACAGATTCGCGTGGTGCGAATTGAAAGGCATGTCTACGCTGACGATGAAAGGCTGCGTGTCGAGTCGATCGAAGCTAAGTATGAGAGACAGCCCATCGACGAGCATGTCGTATCCAGGGTGCAATTGCCTCTCTTTAAAGAAATGGAGAAGCTTAAGCAGAAGCGCGCCTTTGCGCGTGCGCAGCAAAAAACTATAGGAGGCTGGTCATGACTTTTAAGCGACGGGACATATTCCTTAAGATCGAATTCATCAAGAGCTATAGCCCTCTGGCCCCTGCCTTGTGCGCTCGTCGCTACGGTAAGGACTGTATGTTCAATGAGGGTCATGAGCTGGGTCGCGTGACGCCCCAGGAGATATTGGATGCCAGCCTCGATGCCCTCGTCTACCGGGAATATCTCGATCCCCACTATCTGATCCCGCACAAAGCCAAGATCATTCCTGCAGATACCAACGAACCACCGTGGGATCGTCGGGTGCCTGGCACTATTCTGTACGCTACGCCGGGCGAGCGACTCTATATCCATGTGCTGAACGGTGACCCGCATGAATGTCACAGCCTACATCTGCACGGTCTCAATTACGGGATAGATTCCGACGGCGCCTGGCCGCTCGGGGTGCAGAGCGCCGACGGACGCCGCAGCGACGAGATCAAACCCGGCGAATCCTGGACCTACGTTTTCGATGTCACACAACAGATGATCGGCGCCTGGGCCTTTCACGATCATGTGCGCGAGGTGCAACGCAGTGTGAACCGTGGCTTGTTCGGCGGATTGGTCGTGCGCGACCCGTTAGCCGTTTGCCCCGATCACGAGATCCCGATTTTTATCCATGTGATGCAAGCAAGCTCTGCGGGCTTTGCCTTCGACAGCAAACAAATTGTCCCCAATGCTGTATTCGAGATTAAACCACAGGATAACATTTTCGATCATCCGGGCACGGCCGAATACTACTGCTCCATCCACGGTACAAGCATGGCGGGCCGGATAGTCGTAGACCCGAACAGTACTCCGTTCCCGGCTCCCCATCCGATCACCATGAAAAACCTCGCCTTCACCCCCCAGTCCCTGACCATCCATCCGAGTGATACGGTGAGATGGATCAATAACGATGGCGTGGACCACGTCGTCTTTTCTCCGGGCGGGGGTAAGGCAACATTCTGCCTGAACGGGCGCGCCTATGTCGGAAATACGCCGACCATCGTTGCGGAGTCCGGCGAACGATTGCGCTGGTATGTGTTCAACTTGGACATGGGTTCCGTGTGGCACAATTTCCACCCCCACGCCACCCGTTGGCAATTACCTGTACCACCGGGTGGCGCTTCCGACGTACACAGCTTGAGCCCGGTCGAAACATTTGTGGCCGACACCATCGTACCGCCCGCCATTCGCCTGCCTTGCGCCCTAGAAGATCTGCAATGCGATCCGCCCCCTCACGCTTGCCGCGTGCGTATCAAGGGCGATTTTCTATTTCATTGCCACATCGAAGAGCACATGATGCAGGGCTTGGCGGGATTGGTGCGCGCCCGTCAGTACCTCTGGGTAACCGAAGAAGTCGTAAACAGCCTCTCCCTCAATCTACCGTACGAAGACGGTTCAAACGACTGCCAGCACGTTGATGTTCTGCGTTGCCAGAGAGGAAAACGCGAGCCTCATCCTGGCGATCCTGCCAATACGCCGCACGGCAAAGACGCCAAGACTGGAATCGATGTCAGCAAGGCCGCAACCGAAGGTTTATGGGAACTGCTCCCCTGCGACTCCCAGGTGTTAGCGGTGCACGCTGCGGTGCTCCACACCGGCAAGGTGCTCTTCATGGCCGGCTCCGGCAACAGTGTTAAGAACTTTGCCGCTCGCGTCTTCCGGGCTATTGTGTGGGACTATCAGAATGGCACATTCAAGACCCTGCAGACGCCCACCGACATCTTTTGCAGCGGCCATGAGTTCCTACCAGATGGTCGTTTGCTCGTGGCGGGCGGAACACTCGAGTATCAGAGCGGGGATGTTGATAAAGGAACGCTTAAGGGTTTTAAAGGAGCCTCCGAAGCCTACCTTTTCGACCCTATCCTGGAAGACTTTATCCGGGTCGATTCAATGCGCGATGGCCGTTGGTACCCGAGCCTAATCACGTTGCCGGATGGTCAAATCCTTACTGTATCGGGTTTGAGCTCCACTCTCAATGACCCCGACCCAAAGCCAAAGGGTAATCAGTTCTCAAAGATCAACGAAGAGCACGAAATCTATTCGCAAGCCCATGGTTGGGCCTATAAAGGGAATTTGGATGTGAAGGGTAAGCCGCAGAAGGACGAGCTTCCGACCTGGCCCCTCTACCCGCATTTGTTTGTCATTCGTGATGGGCGGCTCTTCTATTCGGGTGGTCACGTCTTTGGCAGCAACAAGCTAGCTCCGGGCTGGCTGGATGTTGCGACAAATGCGTTCAGCTCGATGAGCATATCCGCAGATTCCAATCCGTTTGATAAAACTTCGCCTGTTTTCGAGCTGAATCGCCGCGATCAATCAGCCAGCGTCCTGCTGCCGCCAGCGCAGGATCAGCGGGTCATGGTCATGGGAGGCGGTGGCACAAAAGACCTCAAGCCGGAGAGCAATACCAATCCTGTGTTAGGTATCTCGAAGGTACACATCGTGGACCTGAAAGCGGCTACCCCAGCCTACACCCAAGCTAAATCTATGCATCTGGCGCGGATGCACTTGAACGCTGTACTTCTCCCTGATCGCACGGTACTGGTCAGCGGCGGCGAGGCCAAATCAGAACGGGCCACGGAGGCAGCGCTCCACGCGGAAATCTATGACGCGGCTTCAAATTCGTGGACCCTTGCCGCAAAAGCGACCGTTCCGCGCATGTACCACTCGATTGCGCTACTGTTGCCAGACGGTCGGGTCATCACGGCCGGTTCGAACCCCGAATCGGCCGACCCTGGTGGCGGGGAACTGCGACTCGAACTTTTCCATCCACCATATCTATTCCGTGGGCCGCGCCCGTTCATCGAACACGTGACGCAGGAGATCCATTACGGCGAGGTGATCGAGATCGAAACGCCTCAGGCACAACACATCCAGTGGATCAGCCTGATCCGACCTATGGCGACCACTCACTCATGGGACTCCAGTCAGCGACTGGTCGACATTCCGATTGAACGATGCGGTTTTTGCCAACTCCACGGCCTCGTCCCCCATGAACCGACAATTGCACCGCCGGGGTGGTACATGCTGTTCATCATTGACAAAGAACGTGTGCCGTCGGTAGCCAGATGGGTGCATCTAAGCCGGAAGGAGGATTCTGGTCACATCTCAAGACACTGAGTTAAACAGTGTTGGCGCAAACGATGACTTGTGGCCCAGTGTGAAGCCGAAAAATGCGATCAGCCATATACTGTGCTAATCTTGAACGCCTAACGAGGCGCTGCACCGGAGCGCTCCTATCGTCGCGCCC
>JAKEHO010000113.1 GCA_022614965.1 Gammaproteobacteria bacterium | reverse complement strand
GCGCTTCGGAGCTTCATCGGGGAAAACAACATCAGCGGTGTGGTGATTGTCTCCGGCGACCTCCACCAGGGGTCTCTCGACAGTGGCACCGCATCCGGGTTTCCGGAAATCGTCGTCCCGCAGCCGAACACCAGAAGGACTGGCAATTGCGCCACTGCCACTCCCGGAGTGTGGGATGTGGGATTCATGACCGGCGTATGCAACGGTTACGCCGTGCTGGAGTTCGACACCGGGCCGCACGAGCTCACCCTTACGCTAAAAAACCAGGAGGGAACGACCCTCTTCTCCCATACCACAACGCCATAGGCCAACCAAGAGTTCCAAGAGGAGAACGAAAGAAGCACTGGAGAGATCGCCAACCGTATCGAAGCGATGTAAGCGATTGACGAACCGCGCTCCGCTATGAGGAGCTGTAGATCCGGCTCCAGCGCGGTGACACAGGATGGTTGTGTGCGGAAAACGAGGTCTAGGTTAAACCAGAAGAGGAGTGACAATGAAAAGATTCCCCTTTATTCCGAAAGCCGGGCTGCTTAGTCTTCTCATGTCTGTAGTGGGCTACACACCAAGTCTGCCCGCGGATCCGCTTGCTCGAGCCTATGTGACTGCTCCGAGCGCCGGGGAGGTGATCGTGATTGACGATGCCACAATAGGGGTCGTGGCGAACATCTCAACGGGAAATGGGGCTTCTCACATCGAGTTTGCCCCGGACTTTGAGAGAGCCTATGTGACGAATCTCGGTGCCAGGTCCGTGTCGGTCATCGACACCTTGAACGACACGAATCTCGCTAACATCCGGGTGGGCAACGCTCCAAATGGCATGGCAGTCACTCCCGATGGGGCAAAACTCTATGTTTGTAACCGGTTTTCGGGGACGGTCTCCGTAATCAACACGGCAACCAACGCCGTGCTTAAGACCATTACCTTAGGAGGGGGCCAGCCGAGGTTTGCGGCAATAACACCCGATGGCTTATGGGTTTATGTGATGCGGGAAACGGCCAACTCGGTCGCCGTGATCGACACCACGACGGATGCTCTAGTTAAGACCATTGCGGTAGGAACCGGTCCGCGGCGTATCGTGAGAAAGCCAGACGGCAGCCGCGTGTATGTGGCGAACTATGGCTCGAATTCAGTCTCCGTCATCGATACGGTCTCCCAAAGCGTCATCGCGACGATCCCGGTCGGAAGAAACCCCGCTGGTATGGACCTTACCCCGGATGGGGCCGAGCTGTACGTGGCCAATGTTTTCGCGAGCACGCTATCGGTTATCGACACGGGCGGTAATCGTGTCGTCGGCACCATCCCGGTCGGAAGGGGGGCTACATGGGCAGTGGACATCTCACCGGATGGCGCGAAAGCCTGCGCCCCTGCGGCCGGCAATAACACGGCGCTTATCATTGACACGGAGACTCGCACCGTGCTCGGCGCAGTGCCGGTGGCTACGCGCCCGTTCGGGGTGGGCTTCAACGTGGCGGGCGATCGCTGCTATGTGACGAGTCCCTCGGTCAGCAACGTCTCGGTCATCGACGCAAACATGCTCATTCGGATTGCGGACTTCCCAGCCGGCGGTGCATGGGAGGTCAAATCGGCTGAGATCCCATGACCATAACCTAACCCGCCGCAGATTACCGCATCCTGTTCTAATCATGCGGCGGATTTATGGCTTGCGCCTAATCCGCCCTCCGGCCCTTGATGCCGTAGGGCGGGTCGAAATAGATCATCTGCTTACCCTCGATGGCGTCGCAGCTGGCGGCCACCAGTCCGACCAGGAGCTTGTTCCACCGCTTCTTGTCCTTATGCTCGTACTGCTCGACCGGCCGTTTTGTCGGGATTTGTTTCATTCCGGCGTGGCAGATGCCCGTCCTTCCCTCTGCCAAAGCCTATTGCCAGACAGCAGTATGAATATTATCAAAATCATCCTGAAAATCAGGCCAGAGGATATCGTCCGGGTAGATCTCCAGATAATCTGCATCGTACAAAGGTCCAGCTATTTGCTCATATCCTTTTTGAGGACTGTCCGGCTCGGGCGTGTTGTCGAAATTACAGCCTATTCTGGTTTGGTCATACCAGTAGCCGCACGCCTGAAGCATCACGTGGAAAGGCCGCGGAGAAACATTCGCGTCTAATACCTTGCCGTGGTTTCCAGTTGCATGAGGTCCGGCACCCGTCCAGTTCTCGGCAAAGAAGTTATGCTCCGGGTGTTCCGCCAAAATTCCGTCTCTAATCGCCTCAGCATCAGCGACGCTCCCACCACCACAACACCCGGAGAGGGGGAATAACGTATTATAGTAGTGAAACGCTTGATCACCGCCAAACGCATTGATCCAGATATTGACGCTCGCTTTAACCGCGTCGGTCAGCGTAGTGATATCGGTCGACGGCGCCTGACGGATGCCTTGCATACCCAAGATAGCGGCACTGATATGCTTGATACTGGCTGTCAGTTGTTTGATCGGCAAGGTTTGCGAAGGGCAAACGTGATTTGCAAGGGCGTTGGCATATTCATCCAGTTCTGCTTGTCCTGTCACGCTCCAGGGAACTACTTGGGTGCCAGACTGGGGATGCGTCCACAATTCCCCCGCTAGCTGGTTCTCGAGCCATGTTGGCGTCAACGCAAAGTTCGCAATCGTGACTGATTTTCCTGCCGCAATCGCATTATTAAGCTTCGTGCAAAGAGTTCTAAACACAAAATTGTCGTCAGATGGTTCGCCTGAAGTCCAACGGTAGCGGATCAAAGCCCCATCCACATTGACATGCGCCAAGGCGGAAGCAAAATCAGGATCACCATCGTCGACGACATATATCCCTTTGGGCTGGGCTGCTGCACCAGGGGGCGGTGTCCCATTGACATTGATATAACCTGCGCGCGTCAGGCTATGACTGCCCTCTGCATTCGTCGCAGTTAGCTTCACACTGTAGAGCCCGGCGCTGTTGTACGTATGCACAACATTCTGAGTTGTATATTCAGTCACGCCGTCGTTGTCCATATCCCATGCCCATGACGTGGGAGACCCTGTTGAGCTATCGGTGCAGGAAACGGCGAGAGGCGCTTGTCCGCTTAATGGCGTACACGTGAAGTCCGCGACAGGTGGCGCCGGTGCCGCCATTGACACGACGATATAGTTCGTCTTGAGTTCGTTATTGGAATGCCCCCCGTCTGTCACGCGTTGGCATACCGTGTATGTGCCCTCAGCGGTGTAGATATGTGTTGGGTTACGAACCGTGCTGCTATCAAAACTCGAACAGCTGCCGTCGAAATTATATTGCCAGTTGTTGCAAGACCCCCCACTGCAGCCTGTCGTTGTATCCGTAAACGTGACCGACTGACCAACAATTGGCGTAGTGGTATCAGCTACAAAATTCGCATCGTGCGCCCACGCCTGCCCGATACCAACAGTCAACACGAACGCTATCGTTATAATGAAGTTCAAACGGGCTATCCCACTTAGCGCGAGTGAACACTGGTGGTCCTGGCTGTTCACAATGTGGCGGTATGAGACTGGAGTCGTCGCCACCGCCTGCTGCCTCAGGCGGTAGGACAAGAGGCCCGCCGAAGCGAGAGGTGCGCCGCCTGAACCGAAACATATATTCATCGAGGTGCCTCCCACTCCCAACACCTTGGTGAGTTCCGAGCAGCCAGCGTTTTGAGCAGCGATGCGATTCGGTAGACGCCGGGCATCCAGAACATGTTTAACAACATTCCTTGATCTCCGCCTGTCGGAATCTCGATCCGTAGGCGCAGGCTCAAACAGTTGCGACTGTTGTAGCAATATCCAAAGAGGGGTATGCACTTCGCTCTCGTAATGGCAATATATGGT
>JAKEHO010000112.1 GCA_022614965.1 Gammaproteobacteria bacterium | reverse complement strand
GGGGAGTTGTTGTTCAATCAGGGCAGATTCGAGCTGCGGTGGGACGCTACGCATCGAGTCGGCCATGTTTTGGCTGCTGCATTTCCTCTGGCTGCAGATGTCTTGCAGTACCTATTGCCGCCTCAGGAATGTGTGCTGGTCACTTCCTCTGTGCTAGTCCGGAAGGCGCCCTCGGCTGATGTGTCCCCCCCGGACCTCAGTCTGCGACGCCTCAGCCCGCTCGATCCCCCGATTCTGATTGCCTTGCCAGTGCTCCTCCGCTCCTGAATCCCGCTACGGGCCGGCTTTGAGTGAGCTCAAAACGTAGGGAATCGCCTCGCGCTGAAAGTCCAAGTCCGGCCAGCGCGGGCGAATGATACCCTCGTAGACCATGAGCGAGAGAATCGCCAGGGTAAAACTGGGTGATCCGTAGATGCCGTGTCGGCGCTGAATCCCGAAGAGCGCTGCCACGAACTTGGCGACCAAAAATTCTCCAGCCGGCCGCCCCGAGGCTTCGTCTACGAGCTTGCAGATCTCCTGTTCAAACGCGTACACATCAAGCTCGCGCTGCACGTGAAGCGCGGTGTCTCGGACAAGCCGGGCGGCCGTGGCTCCGTCGCCCACCGCGATACTCAAGAAAAACTCGGCAAAGGCGCTGCGTTCGACCGGCCCCATCGTGGCTACGAAGCCGAAATCCAAGATAACTACCTTGCCTTCCTGCGAGACCAGGATATTCCCCGGGTGGAGGTCGCAATGGATGAGCCCGGCGCTGAAAATCATGCGGTAGAGCGCCCGCAGCCCTGTGATGACCGCTCGTCGGTGCGGCTCGTGCTCCAGCTTGCTATCGGTGAGCTTCGTGAGGTCGGGCAAGAACTCCATAACCAGCACATCCCTGCTGCACAGCTCATCGATTAGCCTGGGGATTCGAATTCCTTCGTTCCCATCCAACAGGGCACAAAAGTGCCTGTGGTTTTCAGCTTCACGCGCGAAATCCGCTTGAGCAGCAAGCGAAGCACAGATTTCATCGAGTGCTTCAAACAGCGGGATTCGGTCGAATCGAGGACAGTGCGAGAAGATCCTAGCGAGACGTTTGAGGATCCGCGTGTCGCTTGCGATTGCGCGCTCGATATCGGGGCGCCTCACCTTCACGGCTACCAAGCTTCCGGACACGCGCAGGATTGCCCGATGAACTTGCGCTATGCTAGCGCTCGCTATCGGAATGGGATCGAAGCTGCTGAAGATGTCTTCCAAGGGATGCGCGATCGCTGCCTGCAGGATCCGCAGACACTCGCGACGCGAGAACGGTCTGACATGGTCTTGAAGTCGCCGCAGAGGACCCAACAGTTCAGCGGGGAACAGATCGTAGCGTGTCGAGAGGATCTGACCAATCTTCAAATAGGCGCCACCCACAGCTTCCAGCCATGACGCGAGGCATTCGCCCAGGCATGAGAGGCGACGATCGCGATGCCAAGAGTCCGTTTTCGCAAGTCGAATGAGGAAGAGGATGCTGGCCCGAGCAAAGGCGACGGCAACCCGAAGGAAGCGCAGGAGGTCACCCGCAAGGGGCCGCCTTACAAGGGACACCTAAGAGGAGGAGCCGCGACTGACCGGACAACGCATGTGATGGCGACCCGGTTTCCGTTCGCGAGGTCAACGCAACTGTGTTATTTGTCAAGTTCCAATAATGGCATCGGTTTGCCATGGCGTGTGATTTTTAATCATGGTGTTCAGTATCATTGACATCCACCGTTGATAGAAAGCACAGATGACTGGATTATAACGGGTAGCCGATAGTGTACTCATGTACAGGGCTGCGGGAACGTCGCCCCGGCCGCCCCAAATGGTACACTACGGCATTCACAAGAAAAACGACGCGTCGTTAGCCGCCCACCCGAACGTCTTTTTCCATTTCACGCCCACTTCGGCCACCTGGCTCCCTCAGGTCGAAATCTTGTTGGATCTTTTCCCGCAAGGCGCTGCGCGGCGCTTCGTTCTGCCATCAGCAGCAATTGCGCCACGCAATCGAAGACTTCGTTAAAGCCTACGGCCCAACGGCCAAACCCTTTGTCTGGCGCAAGCGAGAGGTCTAGTCGTCGTCATCGTCGTCCCCATCATCATCATCGTCGTCGTCAAACGGAGGTGTGGCCGTTGCTATACCAACATTCCCCGAAGCATCCGTACAGGTAACGACGAGCTCGAACGATGGAGCCTCAATCTCAAGGATATCATCATCCTCCTCGACTTGAGTTTCGTCATGGACCTCCAACTCGACCAATTGGCCGTTGACCACTGGTATGCCATTCAATGCGGCTGAGGTGATGGTCGGGGCTGGATCGCGATCGTCGGTACAACTGAACTGTACGCGGAATCGCCCCTCGTCATCATCAATTTCGCCTCCTGGATCTAAGGTCGCCGTTACTACAGGCGGGGTAGCGTCCACAGACCGGAGCACCTCATCTACAAGTGCCTCTGCATCTTCTGGCTGAACCAATCCAATGTCAACAAGACTGTCCACGAGGTTTTCTGTCAGTTCTACCGCCGAACCAGTCAGTCCCTCGTCAACTCGAAAAGCTACGATTCGTACAAGTCTTTCTGTGATTCCCGGCTCGTCTTCAACGGTTAAGCCCGTAGGTTCCGCGGTGGTTCTTCCATCAAGTAGTGCTTGTAAGAAACCAGCTGTACTATGTTGCGTATCAGGTGTCTGACAAGTGTCACCCAACCCATTGAGGTCGCTGTCCTCCTGTCCCGGGTTAGCCGTTACAGGACAGTTGTCTATATCGTCCCCAACTCCATCGTCATCCCGATCCCCGGTGGTTACGGGAATGCCATTGCGCACAGCAAAACTGTAACGGCCCAGTTGTCCGCTGTTAAGGCTATTATTGATCAAGCCGGTATCGGTGTTATTGTTGAGAAATGATCCGGGTATGCCGGAACCTTCCAGCTCAAAGAATGTCTCTGGATCTCCAGTGCCATTAGAAAAGCCGACCCGCGCCGATGAACCACCTTGACAAATAATATTGCCACCGCTGGCCTGTCCGGTTTCCCACTGAATTGAGTCAAAATTGAACTCAATGTCAAAATCACCCACTTGAATGTCGGATCGGTCAATAATGGCCAACTGGAAGAAATTTAGTACACTGGTATTATTATTAAAACATCCAACTCCTGGCCAATTTACACCGAATGCTGGTCTGTTTCCCACTAAGCCTGCCCCATAATTCACGACGTTTCCACTGCGTGTATCAACGTCAGCAAAGAATGGTGCGATGATAACTCTCGCGGTTGAGGTTAAATCAAAGGGTGTAAATGTGCTTAGCGGTGCGTCGAAGGTTACGTTTCCATTGTTGTTGACGAACAGCGTTTCGAAAGGATTCCCAAAAAAGTTAACAGGAAACCCAATCGGGACCATTCCGGTAGACCCGTCATCGTTGGCCTGTAAATTAGCACTATCAAAGCCTGCGCGAATAGCTCCAGCCCCCGGTGTTCCGGAGCGAGGGGTAACTTCAAACTGGAAAAGGCCACCGGTTGAATTAATGGTGCCATCTACTGTTTCTTCACTAACGAAAGGAACCTCTACATTGCCAAGGAAATTTGAAAGAGACATCGACAAGGAAAAAACTTCATCCGGTGCCGCGACTATCTGTACGTCATAGAGTTCTACCGCCGGCTCCACAAGAATTACTGCTGTTATGTCACCTGACTCGAAGTAGCCGGATCCGGGGATCTCGCTTAGGATGACGCCACTACCGGTAATTCCTGTTCTGCGTCCGGAGGCGTCGGTAACGAGCAAGCCCGCAGGTGGGTCTTGAATCAGCCCAAGGCTGTCGATCCCAGATAGGTTATCAATGAGCGTTTCATGGATAAACTGCTCCGCATTCTGTAAGAGGTCCGAGAACGAGTCGGTAGAACTACTAATATCATCCAAATTGACGAAAAATTCGAGTGGCCCGGTGTTAGTTGCATCTTGGCCGAACACGCTTTGCTGAAAACCGTCCGTAGACCACTTTACGACGCTGCTGGCATCGCCAGGTGCCGAATTAAGGAAGCACCCACTGGAAATAGTGTCAAAGTCACATTGTGGAACGCCACCGCCACCGCCAAAGTTTCCGGGTCCAAAGAAATCTAGTGTTGCTGTCGCCGTACTTTCGGCGATCTGAATCGGTTCGGGAGGCAGATCTCTAAGCAGATCGAGCATTACAGGCAAACTTCCGGCATTCGAGGTTACCGTGCAGTCTGATCCACCTGTGGGGCCACTTGAAGTGAAGTCCAGCGGTAGTTCACCATAGGTGATTTGGTAAGGTTTGCCAGAAAGGTTTACAGGCGCAGTCACCGGTGGCAATGTAACCGGAACCGACCCACCGACATCAGGACACGGAGGCAATTCCGGCTCATCCGGTGCGTCACTACCCCAAAATAACGGATCTGGAGAGTAACTGTTTCCGCCAGCTGTAGCTAAAACGATCTGATATTCGGCTATGACATGATCAAATGGGCAAGTTGCGGATGGACCAAAGCCAACACGACCTCGCTGCCCTTCGATTTCTTCTACTCGAAATTCTCCTGCCTCGTTTGCTTGAAGTTCACCATCTTCGAAGAAAATTATGGTGCCATCGGTGAATATATGGACTGTATATCGCTCGAGCTTTTCGAGACCATTTTCAAGTTCTACCGTGTCAAAATTTACTAAAAAATACTCGTTTGGGCCGAGTGGGATCGTTCGCGAACATTCGTCATACATCAAAACAAACGTATCCAAATTGGAAGTTTCGCCAGTGACAGGATGTACACTTTGTGCATTCGGATCTAGATCAGCTTGATCGGCATAGAGAAAACTATTGGACTCTGGAAATTCAATAAATGGAATATCTGACCATTCGTCATTAGCATCAGGGCATACAGTAAACGATCCATCCGTTATGTGACAAAAAGCGCTCGGGCCAACAGAGACTTGTGCCAACACGAGCCGGGGGCTTGCATGTAACAGTATTATGCTTAAAACTACCCCAATAAAGGACGGTAGCCGCTTAAGGGTCTGTATTAGTATTTTTTCCATTATAACTGCCCCGTGATATATATGAGAGTATACTCCCAAGGAGATGCTAAAAAAACAAAAAATTAGCATCAGGCTCAGGTCAGAGCAAACTTGTTCTAAATCTCCTCTATGCGGTTAAGGTATATGGTACTGGCAATGCCAGACCACATGTGATAATTTTTGATCAATTTATTATAGGCACAGCCTTTGATACCACATGCTCCGAGGACATGTTTATCTAAATAAACATTGACCCAGAAAGGAGCGATATGGTTTGCGTCAATAGAACAACACATGGCACGTCATGTAAAAATCGGTGGATTGCCGCACTGTGGTTTGGTGGTGCGGGGTTCGTTGTGGCAGGACTTATGTTTCTTATTCCGTCTATGGAGCAAGGATTAGTTGAGACAATGCTATATGTATTGGCACCATCAGTTGCTGCTTTCCTGGCAGGAGGACTATTCGGTAATACTATTTTAGATCCCGCGAAAACCACTAACTATTGGGTTGCCACAATACGCGGCTTGGCCGTAATTCTGATAGCCTTCGTGCTATATGCATTAAGCTATGCAGTTAGCTACCCACTCTTAACCCCAGAAGGTTCCAGCAGCTTTGTTGGGTTACTGTTCGCGGTATTATCTGTCGGCCTGCTTTCAAGCGCGCCTCTTCTAGTCGGTGTTGGAATCCCGGCGGCGTTATTGCTTTACACAATAGCCTGCCAGCGCATGAAAAAATAAAAGCCGCTTTTGCAAGATCTGTTTGGGATACGTGTAATAAGTAGAATCGGCAAGCGCAGCTTGTCTCTTTGGGCCTTGGGACGGTAATGCTCCCTTCCCGCCAATGTTCTCTGAATCTCTGAACCCTTGTGAGATGGCGGGCTTCAGTCATGCCGTTGCTTCGGGTCCAAGACGGTGTATCAACGAAAGATCCGTTGATGACCGACGCCATCGGTCGAACGCCTCTGTAGACAGGTCCGCCAGACTTTCAGGGTCAAAAATCGATAGGTCGACGGCCACGTTATGGCACGCCCGGCGTAAAGTCATCACACTCAGATAGCGATCGACGGGCCGCGCCACCGACATGATCGTGGGGGTCCAAACGCCATCGACCTGCTTGAGGCGATCGGCACGGTATACCTTGAGTGGCCTATCCGACAATCCGTCGAACCAGTGAATCAAGAGCGGAACCCAATGTTGCGCGTCCAGATCTACGCGCATGTCCGGATCCTGCGCATAGGCCGATGACCGAGCGGCCCGCACGGTACATACATCATGTCCATCGCGGCTGTGAAAGGAGACGGTATTGACTTCAAGCGCTTGCATCGGTAGCCAGAAGCGCATGTCCTCGTACGTGAAATCCGTGCCGAGCACGAACTGGCGGCTTCGCGAAGGGTCGAGACGCAACGGATGTCGGGCTGTGCGCAGGCGCAGCCAAATCAGCATTTCCTCGACATTCGGACGCTCAACGGCAATCACGGCCGTTCCGGCCAGGGCCCGTGGTTCGGTCAGATAAAAGATCGAAGAGCACCGGCCGTCTGCAACCCTCCAAACATGGCAGATGTCGTAGCTATAGGCCAAGCTGTCACCATTGAATACCTCGAGGCTGACCTCTCGGAAGCCGGTCCTCCCGAAGTCTCGCGCTGCGTGTCGGAGCATCACTTCGCTGACGGAGGCGTGGTGGCTAGATGAAGCAGATGTCAACATAGGCACCCAGTGGCTCAGAGTTTGTGAAAAAACCGTCGCGAG
>JAKEHO010000111.1 GCA_022614965.1 Gammaproteobacteria bacterium | reverse complement strand
GGCGGCGAGGATGAAACGCAGGGTGCCGAGACGCTGCTTTTCCCTGGCTCGCAAGGCCGCATTGACGTCTTCGTTGATCCGTTGCTTGAGTGTCTGTGACATTCAAGCGATGTGCCGTGTGTGGAGGAGCGGGAACAGATGATGGAGGTCAGTAGGAGCGCACACGCCGAGCTTGTTGTTTTGCTAGTTTTTTTTGCCAACGCTTTACGGCAGCGGCAGCCTTGCGTTTACGAACCTGTGTTGGTTTTTCGTAGGATTCGCGCCGATGTACTTCTGCTAGGATACCCGCCTTCTCGCATGCGCGCTTAAAGCGCCGAAGTGCGATGTCGAAGGGTTCGTTGTCTCTAACCTTAACCGATGGCATAAACTCATATGTTCCGTTAGGCCCGGTACTTGGGCCTCTACAAATCAAAATAAACTGGTTACTATACCTAAATTCCTCCATATCTTCAAAACTACCCAGGTTGCGGATAATGCGATCACTGACAACATGCGTGTCCTCGGTTTAGAGACTTCCTGCGATGAGACCGGTGTCGCCATATACGACTCGGATAACGGATCGCTTTCGCACGCCCTCTATAGTCAGCGTGTGCATGCCCAGTATGGCGGTGTGGTGCCTGAACTTGCGTCCAGAGACCATGTGCTGAAGACACTGCCTCTCATCAAGACCGTCTTGTCAGAGTCAAGGCTTAAGGCCCGCGATATTCATGGGATTGCCTATACTGCGGGTCCCGGGCTGATTGGCGCGTTGCTGGTCGGGGCTTCTATTGGTCGTAGCCTTGCCTACGCTTTGAATGTGCCGGCCGTCGCAGTGCACCACATGGAGGGGCACTTGCTTGCCCCAATGCTTGAAGAACATCCCCCCGCGCTTCCATTTATCGCGCTACTGGTGTCTGGTGGCCATACGCAACTCGTACGGGTAGATGGCGTGGGGAGCTACGAAATGCTGGGCGAGTCAGTCGATGATGCTGCGGGCGAAGCATTAGACAAAACGGCGAAGTTGCTTGGTCTTGGGTTTCCTGGGGGGGCACGCCTGGCTGAGCTCGCAATGAGTGGTCGCACAGACAGATTTCGCTTCCCGCGCCCCATGACCGATCGTCCTGGCCTTGACTTCAGCTTTAGCGGGCTCAAGACCTACGCCATCAACACCCTTAAGGAAGCAGGAGATCAACCAGGAACCCGCGCAGACATTGCCCGGGCATTTATGGACGCCGTGATTGATACCCTAGCCATCAAGTGTCGTAGAGCCATTCAGCAGACAGGTCTGAGGACTCTCGTCGCAGCAGGCGGCGTGAGCGCCAATCACGAGCTTCGTGTGCGGCTTGACAAGGTGGCCAAGGAGATGGGCGCAATGGTCTATTATCCGCGTCTGGAATTTTGCACTGATAACGGGGCGATGATCGCGTATGCCGGTTACCGCCGGCTGGCAGCGGGCATGAGCGAGCCCCTCGCTTTTGGAGCACAACCTCGCTGGCCCATGGAAAGTCTAAGACCGATCACAGAGTGAAGTGACCCATCTGGTGCTCTAACGGTGGTGACAGGGGGATCTGTGGTGACAGGGGGATCTAAGGTTTGTTTAAGCTTATTTTGTCCTCAGTCCCATTGAGTAGCCTGCGGACATTGGCACGATGACGCCAAATCAGCACGGCGGCCATCATACAGTTTACGATGAGAAACGATGGGGTCGGCACCAGCAGTGCGGTGTATATCGGCGCAAGCGCAGCGGCAACCAGTGCTGCAAGCGATGAGTAATGGAAGGCCGCCGCCATTAAGAGCCAGGTGAGCACAAACGCCGAACCCAAGGGCCACGCCATGCCGAAAAAGACGCCAATGAGCGTTGCGACACCCTTGCCACCCTTAAAGCCGAAAAAAACCGGATATAGGTGCCCGAGGAGCGCCGCAAGTCCCATGAGGGCAAGCACCAAATCGGAGACGTGCAAGGCCCGGCCGACGAGCAACGGCAATAAACCCTTCAAGACATCACCAGCGAGGGTTAACGCCGCTAGCTTTTTTCCGAAAACCCGCAAAACATTCGTTGTGCCTAAGTTCCCGGATCCTTGTGTACGTGGATCGGGCAGCCCCATCAGTCTGCATACGATGACCCCTGAGGCGACTGAGCCAAGAAGATAGGCGAGCCCGACAAGTACAATGGTTTGCACCATGAGCATATTGGAATCTGCCCTGCTTGACAGGTCAAGGGCATATCGGTTTTAGTGGTGCGCAATTGGCGGATCTTGTGCCACGCACTGACCATCTGACTTAGGCACAACGCGCAAGTGCCTTTAGAGTATGGACATCATCTATCTTCACGATCTCCGCATTGAAACGATCATTGGGGTTAACGATTGGGAGCGCCATGTCAAACAAATAGTGGTTCTGGACTTAGACATCGGTACAAACATAGGCAAGGCAGCTACCAGCGATTCGGTTGAAGATACTGTCAACTATAAGACGGTTGCGAAACGCTTAATGGCGTTTGTTGGCGAGAGCGAGTTCCAGCTCGTGGAAACCCTCGCAGAGCGAGTCGCCGAAATGATATTGAACGATTTTAAGGCGCCGTGGTTGCGCTTGAGAGTCAACAAGCAAGGCGCTGTTCGCGGCGTTCGCGATGTGGGCGTCATTATCGAACGCGGGTGCCGTGAGTGATATGGCGCGTGTATACGTCGGTATTGGCAGTAACATTGAGCCAGGCGTCCATGTGCGTAAGGGAATCGCGTCGCTAAGGCATCGTTTCGGACGCTTGCAGCTTTCGACGGTGTATGAAAGCAAACCCGTGGGGCTCGACGGGGACAATTTTTATAACTTGGTGGTAGGCTTCGATACTGATCTTACACCGAAATCAGTTGTAAGTGCCCTGCGTGCGATTGAAGTTCGTTTCGAGCGTAAGCGTCACGCATGTCAGCACGCACCGCGAAAGGTAGATCTCGATTTACTCCTGTATGATGATCTTATATTGAAGCAGGACGGTCTTGAATTGCCCCACGGCGACATTACGCGATATGCCTTCGTGCTATGTCCGCTCGCGGAGATCGCGGGTGACATCCGTCATCCAGTGAGTGGCCAAAGATTTGCCGAACTATGGCGTAGATTTGAAAAAAAAGGGCAGGAGATTTGGCCCGTTGGCTCGTTACTAGAGGCGAAGCGAACATAGAGGACAAACCGGATCAAACAGTGCCGCGATACATCCATCGCGGACTACCACATGCAATAACGCATGTATTAAGGCGCCAAGAAAAAGCAAGATAAAGACTTACAATAATCTTGGCAATCTTGGCGGTCAGGCGTTCAGAGGGATTTTCGCGTTGGTTGCAGCGTACATTATGTTCTTTGTAGTATTTCCGCAATTCACGGCATGGTTCCGAACCCCGGACACGAAAATTTCGTCGCTGAGCAGCGTCGATCGGTGCCACGAGGTCGTACAGCGTATAGGCGGGCGTGCTAATCTACGCAGCAACGCTGGAGGCAAGTGACGGGGAAATTACCTCAGGAAACGTACGAATGATTCAGAGTAGCATGATGAAACACTTCTTGTGCGACCATTCGTACTGGCGCAGGCGATTGCACCCATGCATTGCAGTGTATCTCGTCGGCGCCATAGTGCTAGGATGTGCCTCGCTCGAATCGAAAGACCGTCTAGATCATCTGGAGTATACGGTGGAGGATTACGGGGCCGCGTTGCGGTGGGGACGATATAATGAGGCTGCCAATCTCAGAAACATCAGGGACCGGCAGCCGAAAGCATTGGATTTGGAGCATCTCAAGGAAATCCATGTAACGTCCTACGTGATTACTGAGCGTATTGTGACCCAAGATCAAAATGAGGCCTTTATAACCGCTGAGATCGATTACTATAATGTCGATGACCCTGTCGTACGGAAGCTCACCGACAAACAAGTCTGGTGGTATGAAGACGGACGCAGACGGTGGTGGCTGGATGGCGATCTCCCAGCATTCAAGTAGGCCTTGAGTGCGCTTCTTAGCTGTCGCTGGCTTTTCAATCTGAAGAATGGCGGAAGATGAGCAATCTACTTCCTAAGGCGCAAGCATCTGACCACCATCGATAGTAATGACTTGGCCAGTCATGTAATCCGCATCGCGAATTAGAAATAGTACAGCGCCTACAAGCTCAGACGGCTGCCCCTTCCGCTTCAGCAACGTCCTCGAGAGAATCTGCTGCTTTGCAGCCTTACTCATGCTATCAGGCCATAGGAACGCGCCCGGTGATATTCCGTTGACCCGCACATCCGGCGCGAGCTCCTTGGCCAATGCCTTTGTCAGCATGATAAGACCAGCCTTCGCGGTGCTATAGAGCACATAGTCTTTTAGTGGCCGCTCTGCGTGAATGTCGACGATGTTAATTATGGTCCCGCGAACTTCGCGCAGGTATGGGGTGGCGCATTGGGCCAGAAAGAACGGCACTTTGAGATTGATCCCGACGATCTCGTTCCAGTCGGACTCTGTTGCGTCGGCCACCGGAGTTGGATAAAAAGCTGAGGCGTTGTTTATCAGGATATCCAAACGGCCCCAGACGCCATGGGCTTTTTCACAGAGCCCCTGCAGTGTATCGAGAACAAGGAGATCAGCCTGCAACAGATGTGCCGATTCATTACGTGCCGTGTTGAGCTCTTGTTGAAGAGCGATTGCTTCGTCTATTGAGGATCGATAGTGAATCACAACGTTGATGCCCGCCTTGTGCAAGCCGCGCGCGATTTCTGCGCCAATCCGTCGAGCTCCGCCCGTAATCAACGCTGTCCTGGTTTCAAGCGGCTCTCTAAGATGCTGCACGGTAGCTCACCCCATGTCCTACCTGTTCCTATCGTAGCGAAACTGGCCTGTGCGACACAATTTTGAATTGCATGCTACGGATAGCAAAGTTGCAGGATGGATCTCTCAATCTGCTTGGCGATCTGCCCGATCCGGATCCTAGAGCGGTGGCCGAGTAAGCGCCTGTCCGTGTAAACGGAGGGGGGATTGTGCTTGCGAATTGAATGGCGACCATCCGCAACATAGGTAGATGCAGTCAATTGAGATAGCATAGTTGTTACTTCCCGCCTGAGATCATTAGCCACATTATATGGCTCTCCTCCGGCATTTTTCTGGGGTTCGCGATGAACCCTCGCTACGATACCCTCGCTTGCCGTAGACACCGCAAACAGTCACAATTCATCCGCGACAATACATTTGTTTTTATATCTGCGAGGCTAATTCGTGAATTGGATATTCCAATTTACCCCGCCTTTTATCGCAAATATTATGTCTATCTTTTGACCGGCTCTAAAGGATAAGAATAGAAATTGCGTCTGTTTTTAGGACTATCGCTCGGCGCCGCTGTGGTCTTTATTTTGTTCCCGGGATTGGATCTCGGATCCTCCAGCTTGTTTTATGATAAGGCTGCAGGGGGATTTTTTTTAAACAATCGCGGCTTTGACGTTGTTCACTCCGCGATTAGTGAGGCAGGGCGTATCATCACGTTAGCGCTGTTCATCCTTCTTGCCATCTCTTGGCTGTCCAGCAAAGTTGGCGCGTATCTGTCGTGCCAACGCATATTATGGTTTCTATTTCTTGCCTTCGCGCTAGGTCCTGGATTGGTTGTCGATGTGGTCTTCAAAGATCACTTCGGGCGTGCCAGGCCGGCTGCCATTGTCGAGTTTGGTGGTGACAAGATGTTTACACCTGCATTCGTCATCTCCGATCAATGCGACAAGAATTGTTCCTTCGTGTGCGGGAGCTGTTCTGTAGGTTTTGCGATACTTGCGTTTGCGTTGCTTACAAAGACGCGGCGAAAACGCTACATTGCCGGTGCCACAGTGTTCGGGGGGTTAGTAGGCCTCATGCGGATCGTCCAAGGAGCGCATTTCCTAAGTGACGTCATTTTCTCAGGGGTCTTTACTATGCTGGTGACCTACACACTCTACGAGTTGCTAAAACCCGGGCCCGAAATGCATGCTTCGGCTGCGTCCAGTATGAATACACCCAAGTCGCAAGGGTGATCGCTTCGCGCGTACGTCACCGCCGTCTGAATTCCCCCACACAACGTGCAGGCTAAGCGTGACTCGTTTCGTGACCTTCGCCGGATAACAGCTGCAAGTTTCTCAGATGAATGAATACGCCCGCCGACTGGCCGAGGATAAACACGGGGTTCATCCTCCATACATATTGCATAGCTAAGGGGCGCCCGTCCGCCTGCGACGCTCAGATAGCAGAAAGCGCGGGGAATAGTGCTACGCCCTTTGCGTTCGCTTTCTATCCACTAAGCCAGAAATCGCGCGGAGCACAAGGCTTGTCTAAACAAGCCAATGCCTATCCAGATTGTCTCACTGCTCATTATCTGCAAACATATTTTCCGTTGCCGGGCGGGCTTACCTCGTAATCAATGCTGTCCTATTTTTAACTGATTCTGTATGATGCCGCGTGGTAAACTACCCAGTTCATTCCTGTCCCTATCGTCGCAAAGCTGATCGGGGCGACGCGATTTTGTATCCCGTGAAACGAAGAGCCGAGTTGGAAGATGTGTCTCTCAGCCTGCTTGGTGATCTGCCAGACCCCGATCCGGATGCACAGGCGCACAGTAAGCGGCTTGTTCGTGTAATCCGAGACGAGATGGATGCCAACGGTGGTGCTATTAGTTTTGCGCGCTTTATGGAAATGGCGCTGTATGAGCCTGGGCTTGGGTACTATAGTGCCGGCTCGGAAAAGTTTGGTTGCCAGGGAGACTTCGTCACTGCGCCTCTCGTTTCATCGCTTTTTTCCCGCTGTCTCGCGCGTCAATGTCAGCAGGTATTAGAGTTTTTGGGTGGCGGCGATATTCTAGAACTCGGTGCGGGCAGCGGTGTGATGGCAGCCGACATTCTGCTCGAACTTGAAAGCGCGAACTGTCTGCCCGAGCACTACTTCATACTTGACGTGAGTGCGGACTTAAGAGTGCGTCAAGAGCAGATGATCCTTATGCGCGCCTCGCATCTGTTAGGGCAGGTCTGCTGGATTGATTCCTTGCCTCGTGGGCCTCTGACCGGGGTAATTCTCGGCGTTGAACTGCTCGATGCCTTGCCTGTGCACCGATTACGTGTCGATTCGGCAGGGCTCCAAGAACTCTATGTGTGCGTGACTGCGGAGCGCCTTACCTGGCTTGCTGAAGCGGCGGAGCCTGCGCTTGCGCGAGCCTTCGAAGGCCATCTCGGGGGGTTGCTCCAGCATCTTCCCGATGGCTACGCTACTGAATTCAATCGCGCTCTGCCGCTCTGGCTTGAGGCTATCGCCAAGGTGCTGAGTGCGGGATTGATGCTTTTTGTCGACTATGGTTACCCGCGTCGTGAGTACTACCATCCCGAGCGTGCAGACGGAACCTTGCTGTGCCACTATCGCCACCGGGCCCATAGCGATCCGCTCAGGCTTGTGGGTCTCCAGGATATCACAGCCTCCGTTGACTTCTCCGCTGTTGCCGAATCAGCTGTTGCCGTTGGTTTAGACGTTCGCGGTTTCACAACACAGGTACACTTCCTACTCGGCTGTGGACTCGATGAACTGCTGGAAATGGCGGACCCCAGCAAGACCAGAGAATTTATGGAACTTACTCGACAGGCAAAGCAACTCACTTTGCCGAGCGAGATGGGGGAACGTTTTAAGGTGATGGCGCTGGCGCGAAATTGCGATACGCCCTTACGGGGGTTCGAGGTAAAGGACCATCGCGCAAAGCTGTGATGCCAGCGTGGCGGTGCACATGTTTTAGACTAATGCGGTAGTATTTTTGCTGATCACGCTGATTGCATTTGTCAGCGCCTGTGCGACGATTCATTTCTTTGTCACGTTTCTTGACCGCACAGGCATGCTGCCGTACGTGATCTACAGAATAGTTCTCGGGATCATGCTGTTTGCGATTTATCTGTAAGGGAAGTCCGTCACGTTCCCCATCATGACTCTGTTTGCAATGCCTGTTTAATTGCCTTGATCTGTAGACGCTCGATCTCGTTTGCCATTCTCTCGCCCGTCAAGCCTGCACTCACCAGATCGTTAATGTCGAGTTCCGCGGCTGCCCTGCGGGCTTTGCGAAAGATCTCCGCCTGCGGATAGTCTCGTTTTTCCATGCCTTTGCGTCCGCGGGCGTCTGCCTCACAAGCTACAAGGAACTGCTCGAAGCGCTGCACATGGCGAAACGCGTCTAGGCCTTTAAGCGTTTTCAGCAATGTCGCGGCACGGAGTTCCGCTGCCCTGTGGCAGTAGCCGTGGAATCGGGCGACCAGAACGGCGAGGTCTCGGTAGGCATTCGGTATACGGTAGCGCTTGCAGAGCGATTGGATCAGTTCCGCACTGCGTTCCTCGTGCCCTGGATGATGCGGCCATTCTGCCGGTGGTGTGGTGCCCTTGCCGAGATCATGGGTGAGCACGGCAAAGCGGATCTGGGTGTCATCCGTAAGGCGCGCAGCCTCTTTAAGTACCAGCATTGTGTGAACGCCGGTGTCCACCTCGGGGTGGTGTTTGGGTGGCTGTGGTACACCGAATAGCCTATCAAGCTCCGGGAACAAGCCTCCTAACGCGCCGCAATCTTTGAGTACCTCGAAAAAACGAACAGGGTGATGCTCCCCCAAAGCGCGCTCAAACTCTATCCAGACTCGCTCCGCGACGAGATGATCAAGCTCGCCGGATGCGGCCATCCCGCGCATGAGCTCAAGAGTCTCGTCTGCTATGTGGAAGTTTAGGCGCGTCGCCAATCGTGCGACGCGCAGCACTCTCAGGGGATCTTCGCTAAAGGCCGGTGAGACATGGCGCAGGATCTTGTTTTCAAGATCCGCACGTCCGCCAAACGGATCAACGAGGCGGCCATCCGTATCCTCTGCCATGGCATTGATAGTGAGATCACGACGTCTCAAATCGTCTTCCAGTGTAACGTCTGGGGCGTAGTGGACGGCGAAGCCTTTATACCCGGGGCCTGTTTTGCGCTCCGTGCGTGCGAGCGCGTATTCCTCGTACGTTTCAGGGTGAAGAAAAACCGGGAAATCCTTCCCAACGGGCTGGTAGCCTAACGCCTCCATCTGCTCGGGTGTTGCACCCACCACCACCCAATCCCGGTCTTTTACGGGCTTCCCAAGCAGCTTGTCGCGAACGGCACCGCCGACCTGGTATATCTTCAACTGCGTCTTGCCTGGCTGCGAAAACGCTGGAAACGGACTTGCTTAGAGCGCCCAGTCAGGTACTCAGGAACGACTGCTTCCAGGGCGAGGGGTGTGATGCCGAGCACATCAAGGTCGCTGCGGCGACATAGGCTGTCTACCTGCATAGAGAGGTAGTTGTCACGCGAAAACGGTTTGCCAGGGACAAACTCCAGGGTTCGTGCCTGGATACGGGATAAACGATCGCCCAAAGGGATCACGATGCGATGTAAGCGCAATGTCTTGGCTGTGTATTCGACCAGTTCCTTCAGCGTGTACTCCCGTGGGCCACAAAGATCGTAGCGCTTGCTGTAGCTCGCTGGCGCGCTGATCGTTCTCACAAAGGCCTCAGTAACATCCCCGATGTAGACAGGCGCGAAGCGCGCTTTTGGGCAGGCAAGTGGAAAGAAGATGGGCGTAAGCTTTAAGAGTTTGGCGAATCGATTAAAGAAGTCATCATCAGGTCCGAAAATCACCGAAGGTCTGAAACTTGTCACCTTGAGATCGTCGCTGGCAGCGGTGTGGACGAGATCTTCTGCCTCACCTTTGGTGCGCAGGTAGAAACTTGGGCCGCGTTCCGCGTCAGCATTGAGTGCACTCATATGAAGAAGGCGTTTGATTCTGTTTTCTCTGCAGACATCGACAATCTTCCGCGGGAGATCGACATGGACATACCGAAACCCGCTTCCATCGTTGCCGCTTTCATTCAGGATCCCCACCAGATTGATAACCGCATCACAGCCTGCGAGGTGTTGTTTGAGCTCTGCCGGATCATGCACATCGGCTTCAATGAGCGTCACTGTCGGCAAAACCCAAAGATCCCGGTGTCGCTCGCGGGAGCGAGTCAATACGCGCAACTGATAGCCATCTTTCGTTAACCGGTTAACAAGATGGGAACCTACAAAGCCGGTACCGCCTAGGATGCCGATCGTTTGTATCTGCATGGCTTGTAAATTTGAGCCCCGGGTTTATAAGCTAATGAATTAGTTTACCGTTGCTGCTATTTCCAGCGGACTCCTCGATGGGCATCCGCGGCTCATTAAATCGGGCACGATCCTTTTCCGCCTGTCGTACCGCAAATTTTGCGTGACCGTGCGTCCGTGCGCAAATCTTTGTCGTGGCTTGTGTACAATGGACTGAATTCACCCGCCTAAAATCGTTGCACGCATTATCGTACTACTAATTTACGGCCCGCCATCATGGAGATCCTAATTTTGTATCTGTTGCTTGGTGCACTTGCTGGCGTGCTGGCTGGTCTATTTGGTATTGGCGGTGGCATCGTCATTGTTCCGGCGCTGTTCTTTCTTTTTTTATGGCAGGGGTATCCCGCGGAGGCGCTTATGCAGATGGCCGTGGCAAGCTCATTGGCTACAGTCATCTTTACTGCGATATCCTCCACCTATGCCCATCATCGACGTGATGCCGTGTTGTGGCAAAGCGTGTTGCTGCTCGCGCCAGGCATCGCCTTGGGCAGCGTGGTCGGCGCTATATTCGCTGATTACCTTTCCAGCGACATTCTACGCATGGTTTTCGGTATATTTCAGCTGTTCGTGGCGACCCAGCTTGTATTGGGCGCGGATCCGTCAGCGCACCGCGACCTGCCGGGTGCGGTTGGAATGGTATCGACAGGGGCAGGTATTGGGGCGCTCTCCACGCTGCTTGGGATCGGTGGTGGGACGTTCACGGTGCCCTTTTTGCTATGGTGTAATGTCAGTATTCGCGACGCTGTAGCGACCTCGGCTGCGTGTGGGTTCCCTATAGCCGTTGTAGGTACGGCCGGGCTCGTTGCAATGAGCTGGAATGAGGAGATGTTGCCCTTCGGGAGCACCGGTTACGTCTACTGGCCCGCTGTTGCGGCGATCGCTGCAACAAGCGTGCTGGGCGCCCCCTTGGGTGCAAGATTTGCGCACACCCTGCCGGTTCCGTTGCTCAGGCGCTTATTCGCCATTGTGGTGGCGGTCGTGGGTATTAGAATGTTGGTATGAGCCGATCAAGAGCTTCGTGTCCGGAGACAGACATGAGTCGCGCATCGGTGCTACAGCTGTTCGATGCCCGGGGGGAGGACGAGCTTGAGGCGCTGATTGCCGTCAAAGGAAAAGAGGAGGATACCGGGAAAGGGCGCCGGCTTTTTTGTAGTGCCTGTGGGAACGCGATCACCACTCAGGATCAGGGTTTTTCCTTTAGTGGGTCCCACGAGCACACCCAGACCAATCCACACGGGATTACCTATCACATCGGTTGTTTCCGCCAGGCGTCGGGATGTGGCCATGTCGGCCCAGCGACAGACGAATACACCTGGTTTCCGGGTTACCGGTGGCAGGTGGCGGTGTGTGGGAACTGCGGAGAACACGTAGGCTGGTTATTTCGAGGTTCCGGCGGGGATTCCTTCCACGGCCTTATCCTTGCGCGCCTTGTATCCGAGCAGTAATAAGCGCACTCAGCTGTTTGGAGCGGACTGACTCTGTATTGGTCGACTAGAGTGGATATGTCGACTGCCGGTGCAGCTTACGTCAAAGAGGGGGAGAGAAGAGAGAGGGGGCAGAGTAGGAGAGAGAAGAGAGGAGAGAGGGTCAAGCCTTGACAATTATCATAAACAGTTAGTGAATCAAGTTAATCATTTAACAAAAATTTGACCCCTTAGTCTGTGTACTTTTTGAAGTTCCTGACCTTCACTTTTCCGTTAACGAACTGAATGGTGATCTTTCCTCCCTCGTCTTCCCATGATGATGTGGTCCCGGACAGTGTGCCAATCTCCATACTCGATGACTCTGTCGGCTCACCAAGAATATTAATGACTTCCATCTCTGCCATCCCAGGTTGGATGCGGTCAAAATTCTCCTGATTGACGCTCGAGCCACAGCCTATGAGCAGCACGGACAATGACAGGAACGAAAGCGGGAAGAGGGATTTCAAATCAGCGTGCTCTTACCTTTTTTACATGCGTCGGAGGTTTGCCACGATGCCAGTATGTCTTCGAGTTCTCTAAGGGACGCAATCTCCGCATGCGGCGGTTCTGAGTACGTCCAGGGACGCTTATTGCGGTTTATCCATACCGTTCTAAGGCCGGCGGCCAGCGCGCCAGCAATATCCGCCTCCGGCTCATCGCCCACATGGACCGTCTGCTCAGGGAGTGCGCCCGCGCGGCGGCACGCCTCCCTGAACATGTAAGGCGCGGGTTTCGCAGCGCCGACCTCGCTTGTTGACAATGAAACATGGAAGACATGTCCGAGGCCAACCTCGTTGACGTCGGCGTTGCCATTGGTGATCGAGCAGAGCGTGTAACAGTTGCTGAGGCGCTCCAAGACCGGTAGCACATCGTCGTACAGCTCAACGCGGTTGCGATGGGTCAAAAAAATCCTGTAGGCTTCCTCTGCCACTGTAGGATCGTACCCAGCCTGTTCAACCGCGACGCGAAGGGTTGTTTTGCGGAGCGCCGTCATGTCGTAACGGAGCCGGGCATCACCTGCTGCAAGCTTAGTGCGGAGCTCGCGTAGGTCTTCAATGGAAAACTTTTTAGCGAATAGTGGGTAATAGGCCTTGAACCAGGCGTGCAAGACATGCTCGGCATTTGCCAGTACGGGCTCATTGTTCCAGAGCGTACCGTCAAGGTCGACGGTAATGGCTTTGATGAAAATCGGCTTGTTCGCCTTGGCGTTCATGGGGTGCATTGATGTTTATTATCCTAGCATCTTGGTCGTTGCTTAGCGTCCTGGCGTCGATGGACAATGGGCATCGTTTGTGGTTCATAGCATGCAGAGGCTTCGCTGGACGTACTCTTCCAGTGAGGGATAAGTGGGCTCGGAATGCGCAGGGTTAAGCTATTGATCTATGGCACAATATCCGTAGGATTGGCTTGTGCCCTACTCATCGTGGGAGGTTTGATCTTGAACCGCTTGCCGCTTTCGCCTCCGCCGGGCATGGGAGAGCGCCTGGTATCTTACTTAACCAGAAACGTCGCCGAAACGAGGCAGGATAGCCAGTTTCCGGAGTTACGCCTGCGTCACTACGAAAAGGCACCGGGGGAGATGTATGAGTTTGTTGCCGAGGCAGTAGATGCGCTCGGCTGGGAAGTTCTCAGCAGGGATCGCAGAAGCATGACAATAACCGCGGTGGTTCGAAGCAGGATCTGGGGTTTCAAGGATGATGTCGTCATTCGCGTCCTGAAGAGCCCCAACGGCAGTAGCATTGTGTATGTCAGAGCGAGCTCCGGCATAGGCAAGGCAGATCTGGGCGCAAACACCCGACATGTGATGGATCTCTATGAACGGCTGGAGATGAATATGCGATAGCAGGGCTCACAAGCGAGGTGAGCGGTCAAATTGCATGATGAAGAAACTCTTGAAACCTGAGGCTTCTAAGCACGTCCCTTTGGCGGTCGTTACCCGTGGTGCGGCGGTAGAGAGCGTGCATTTTGGCTCTATCGCTGTAGTCGATCGGTACGGCAACCTGCTCCATCGAGCAGGTAGCTCAGACTGGATAACCTTTACGCGTTCGGCGTGCAAACCTTTTCAGGCATTACCGTTGGTTGCCCATGAAGGATTCGGGGCCCTGCGACTGACACGGCGAGAGATCGCAGTCATTTGTAGCAGCCATTCTGGCGAACCGCGACATGTGAATGCCGTTAAAAGCATTTTGAAAAAGATTGACTGCGGTGAGAAGGATCTCAAGTGCGGTATACATACACCGCTCTATTATGAGGCGCGTGGCAAGCGACCGCCGGGAGATGTCGTCTTTACCGCCCTGCACAACAACTGCTCGGGTAAACATGCCGGCATGTTGGCGCTCTGCAAACTCATCGGTGCGCCTACGCACGGATACACGGATCTCGCGCATCCAGTTCAACAGCGTATCTGGATGGCCCTGTCGCATTTCTCTGATCTCCCACGGTCGGCAATGGAAGTTGGAGTGGACGGTTGTAGCGTACCAAACTTTGCGATTCCGTTAAGGGATCTGGCGTACGCCTACGCCCGGTTTGCCGATCAGCGCACAGAGCCGGTGTATGGCCAGGCACATAATGTGATTTACAGGGCGATGGCGGCGTACCCGGAGATGGTATCGGGATCACGGCGCCTTGATCTCGGATTGATGAGAGTTGGCAAGGGAAAGTGGGTGTCAAAGGCTGGTGCTGAAGCCGTACAGTGCGTTGGTGTGCGAAGCCATGGCTTCGGCGTTGC
>JAKEHO010000110.1 GCA_022614965.1 Gammaproteobacteria bacterium | reverse complement strand
TCCGCGACGCGCGTCACACCCTCGGGTTTGAGTCCTTGCATGAAATCCCCCGGTAATACGGACATGGATGATGCCGTACGTCGCCAGGTATCCAAGGGCATTGCCCAGAAACCATGCGTCGCATGCATTGATTCGCTGACCTCGGCATGGGACTTCTTGATGGATGCCTTCAACTTTTCAAATCGGGAATCCAGCTGCTCCAACCAGTTTCCCGGTGATCCGGTAACCTCGGTCATTTCAGGTAACAGCTTTGTGAATTCTTCGCTGAGCCCAATAAACGCCCTGGCCTGATTGATCACATGGTTAAAGTAGTCGTACGACTCGTTGGTTGCCGCAGGGGCAACGGCCTTCCACCAGTGATCGAAGGCATCACTCCAGGCGGCGCCCGCCATGGCATCCGGCATCTGTTCTTTGCGGGCCTTTTGACCAAGCGACACCCATGCATCCCAGTATTGACGCTGGGCCTCTAGCCAATCGGAGCTCAAAAACGGAAAGGCGGTTTTATCATCCATTTTCGGGGGCATTGCAATCGCGCTTCAGGCTATGTTGACCTACCGGTGGCGGCACTCGTTGGACGAAACACGTCAAATATCATCCTAACATGCCATATATTGCACTGTAACATAATCTTCCTTTCAACCCGGCCAGCCGACCCCTCGAGCAGCACTCGAGACAACTCTGGCTGCCATGCGTCTCACCTAGTTCGCCACGGATAAATGATCGTAGGCTTCCACGGTCAGAAATTCTGGAAGCTCAGTACCTGTAATCATTTTGTCCAAGAGTTGTGCCGCGAGTTCGTAGTGACGAGATTCATAGTGTTCATCGCCGAAGCGCAGACGAATACTCCTTAACTCATGCTGAAGCACATCGCGAAATAGCTCCACGGTCACTTTACGCCCATCGGCCAACACACCCTTTGGATACCGAATCCATTGCCACAACTGCGCTCGAGCAATCTCCGCCGTTGCGACATCCTCCATGAGGTTGTAAATAGGCACAGCGCCCTCACCGCCGAGCCAGGCTTCCGTATACCGTAGCGTGGCGCTCACGTTGTGCTCCAATCCTTGCATGGTGATCGTGCCCTCGGGCACCTGCAAGAGATCAGGCGCACTGACTTGGACGTCATCACGCAGGCGATGGATCTGGTTTGGTGTCGGCATGTGTTCATCGAAAACCTCCATGGCAATCGGCACCATGGCCGGGTGACCAATCCAGGTCCCATCGTGGCCGTCTTTCACTTCTCGCAACTTGTCGGTGCGGATCTTCGCCATGGCGAGCTCATTGGCCTCCGCGTCACCTTTAATAGGGATCTGCGCCGCCATGCCGCCCATCGCATGGGCACCGCGTCGATGACAGGTCTTGATCAGAAGCTGGGAATAGGACCGCAGAAAATGGGCGGTCATGGTGACCTGGTTGCGGTCCGGCAATAGGAACTCCGGATGTTTACGGAAGCACTTTATAAAGCTGAAGATGTAGTCCCAACGGCCACAATTCAACCCGGCCGAATGCTCGCGGAGCTCGTAGAGGATCTCGTCCATCTCAAAAGCCGCAAGAATCGTTTCGATAAGCACAGTAGCCTTAATAGTCCCGCGAGGGATCCCAAGGGCATCCTGCGCGAAGACGAATACGTCGTTCCACAAACGCGCCTCAAGATGGCTCTGCAGCTTCGGCAGATAAAAATATGGCCCGGTACCCTTATCGAGAAGAGCACGTGCATTGTGGAAAAGGAAGAGCCCAAAATCCCATAACGCACCGGGGATGGGCTCGCCGTTGACAAGAATGTGCCCCTCTCGCAAGTGCCACCCACGCGGTCTGACCAAGAGGGTGGCGACTTGATCTTTGAGTTGGTAGTGCTTGCCAGCGGGATTGGTATATTCAATGGTGCCGTCAACTGCATCCCGCAGGTTCACTTGGCCATTCATCATCGCTTCCCAAGTAGGCGTTGAGGAGTCCTCGAAATCCGCCATGTACATCTTGGCGCCGGAGTTAAGCGCATTGATTACCGTCTTCCGATCGACCGGACCGGTGATTTCTACGCGTCGATCCTGTAGGTCATCGGGGATCGGCGCGATCTTCCAATCGCTTTCGCGGAGCTCAGTTGTCTCGGGAAGAAACTCCGGCAGAGCCCCAGCATCAAGTTGCCGCTGCCGCTCGGTTCGGCGGACGAGCAGCTCACGTACACAGGGTAAGAACCAGCGGGCAAGCTCCTCAATAAATGCCAGGGCCTCCGGCGTCAGGATCCGTCCATACTGAGGGACAATTGCCCCCCTGATATCGATGGCATTGATAGACTTTGTACCAGCGGTAGCAGTCATCTTCTCTCCTGTGGGTGTCGACGCGCGCTATTCTGGGCCAACAACCCGCCACCGGTTCGGTTTTACCAAACTGTTCCGCACCTCAAAAGAACGCCGTATCGCAGGCGGCAATACGGCCATTGGCAATAAGCGATAAGGATGGTCGATTAAGCAGATGTCTTGGGCGTTGCAGGTTTCTTGGCGCCTTCACTTCCTGCCGTTTTCATGCCCTTTTCAACCCAGGCTGTGATGTCCTGCCTAGACTGATTTAATAAGTCCGCGGTCCGGCGGGCGATCGCGAATACCTTCTGGCTATAATCGGCTGTAAGGTTCGCCTGCCCGGAGATGACGTCTTGGATCCCCTTGGCCTCAGTCAGCAACCGGGTCTGTTTGGCACTCCCTTCAACGGTGGCGTTTATTAGGGCAAGCTGCTGTTCCGTAAGCCTCTCGATCAGCTTCGCGTTGATATCCCCCAGTTCCTTGAGCGCCTCTGAGGTGGTCTTACCCAATTTGCTCCACTCTTGAATCAGTTCATTTTGCATAGTATCTCTCCTAACTTGTTGATATAGAGCTTTAATTCAGCTCGCGACGCTCTACATGAGCAATTGCTGCACCGCAGCATAGGCCAGGCAAGAAGCTTTGTCAATAGAGTTTACGCGAGTGCTAAAAAGGACCTCTCATGCCCCGAGGGAGGGCAGCAGGCGCCCTACGACGTCACGCGGTTTTCGATAAGGTGATCCACAACGGTTGGATCCGCCAGCGTGCTGGTATCACCCAGCTTATCCAGTTCGTTGGCGGCCACCTTGCGCAGGATCCGGCGCATGATCTTGCCGGAGCGTGTTTTGGGCAGGCCCGGCGCCCACTGGATGACGTCCGGTGTCGCAATCGCGCCAATCTCCTTTCGAACGTGCGAGATGAGCTCCGAACGCAATGCATCCGACGGCTCGACACCCGACATCAGTGTAACGTAGGCATAGATCCCCTGCCCCTTGATATCATGCGGGCACCCAACCACTGCGGCTTCCGCCACAGCCTCATGCAGGACCAACGCACTTTCGATCTCGGCTGTTCCTATGCGGTGACCGGCAACGTTGATCACATCGTCCACGCGCCCGGTGATCCAGTAATAACCATCTTTGTCACGGCGAGCACCGTCCCCCGTAAAATAGCAGCCTGGATACATTTTAAAGTAGGTATCGATAAAGCGCTGATGATCGCCATAAACGGTTCGCATCATGCCTGGCCATGGCCTGGTGATGACCAGTGTGCCTTCTGCAGCTCCCTCCAGGATCTTTCCTTCCCCGTCAACAATGGCTGGTACGACGCCGAAGAAAGGCAGAGTCGCTGAGCCTGGTTTGAGCCGGGTAGCACCAGGCAACGGTGTAATCAAAATACCTCCGGTTTCAGTCTGCCACCATGTATCGACCACGGGGCACCGTCCGTCACCAACCACCTGGTGGTACCATTCCCAGGCCTCAGGATTAATTGGCTCACCGACCGTGCCGAGGATCCGCAGGCTCTGACGGCTTGCGCGCTTGACATATTTATCTCCCTGAGCCATCAGCGCACGGATCGCGGTGGGCGCGGTATAAAAGATGTTGACCTTATGCTTGTCGACCACCTCCCAGAAGCGGCTAGCGTTGGGATAGGTCGGCACGCCCTCAAACATGACTGTCGTTGCCCCGTTGCACAACGGTCCATAGACGATATAGGAGTGCCCGGTCACCCAACCCACATCGGCCGTACACCAGTAAACATCCCCATCGTGATAATCAAAGATGTATTTGTGGGTAATGGCTGTAAACAGCAGATAACCGCCGGTCGTATGCAACACACCTTTTGGCTTCCCGGTGGAACCCGACGTGTAAAGGATAAACAACGGATCTTCCGCATCCATCTCCTCTGGCGCGCAGGTCGTAGATGCGCTTGCCATTGCTTCGTGGTACCAAACGTCCCGATCCGCATTCCAGGCGATCTTGCCACCGCTTCGTCTGAGAACGATAACCGTGTGGACATTTGGACACGATTCCAATGCCTTATCGGTATTGGACTTCAACGGGACAGTTCGCCCGCTACGGATCCCTTCGTCTGCGGTGATGACCGTACGACAATCGGAATCCAGAATACGGTCCTTCAACGATTCTGGAGAGAAACCGCCGAAAACAACCGAATGAATTGCGCCAATTCTTGCGCATGCAAGCATGACGATGACAATCTCTGGCACCATAGGCAGGTAGATACAGACGCGATCCCGCTTGCGTACACCAGCGCCCTTGAGTACGTTGGCGAATTGGCAGACCTTTTCGTGCAGCTCACGGTAGGTGAGTCTCCTGTCAAGAGACGGCTCATCCCCTTCCCATATTATCGCCACCTGATCACCACGGGCATCCAAATGCCGATCCAGGCAGTTGCATGACGCATTAAGCTTGGCACCCTCGAACCATCTGATCTTGCCCTCCCCAAAGTCCCAGCTCTGGAGCCGGTCCCACGGTTTCAACCAGCTGACAAACTGCTCCGCCTGTTCGGCCCAAAAACCATCAGGGTCCACAATGGAACGCTCATACATCGCTTGATATTGCTTGGCAGTGATGTACGCGGTTTTCGCGATCGACTCAGACACGTCATAAACCTTAGCACCCGACATGGCCCCTCTCCTTCACAGCTCGAAATTTCTCATTTGATGATAGTTCCATGCGCACCGCTCATGACATTGTTCCCCGAGGACGCGAAATTTAAGGGCAAAGATGCTCACCTGAATGGTAACGCACGTTGAAATGCACTGCCTTAAACTCAGTGGCACGTTATACGGCGTTCCATGCGCGCCAACCACTCAATAGCGGAAAATAGAGGCCAAGACGGATCGGCCTCGCTTCACGCTGTGCCATCAGCGCACCGTAGAGCTCAAGCTGTTCACGGTAGCGTTCCTGCTCGCGGTCCAAAAACTCCTCCAGCCTTCCACCCTCATGGACCCCGGTTTTGTAATCGATGATCCAACGTACACCGTGTTCATCGACAAAACTACGATCCAGCACGACGGTGACCACCGCCCCACGATAGACGCCCGTGAGTGCATATTCACTGTGCCCCTCGCGATGGGGCCCCACTATCCAGCGACCACGCGCATCACCCAGCGTTCTTATGAGTGCTTCTTCCACGCGGACCACCGCCTCATCGCGCTCAGCTGCCGGGACACCCAAGCCGACGAGCATAGCCCGCCAGTGTGGTCGAAGCAACGTGATGCGTGAGTTATCCCAAAGGTCGATCCCCTCGTCTGCGATCTGCCGCAGGATGCGATGGACAACGGTACCGACATACCGAATCGTTCCACTCGCCCACGTAAATTCAACGGCTCTATGCGACCCATCCGCCTCAAGCGCAAGCGACCAGGCCCGATACCAGCGCACAGAATTCGGCGGATCAGGCAATGTCCAATCAGACCGCAGTCGTTGAATACACCGCCGCACCCTGCCAGGACTCACTGCCCCCGAGACACCCAAGACTTTAAGCCTATCAGCCTCGGTTGTGGCTTGAGCGGCAACAAAATCCTGAGCAACCGCTGGCCAGAGCTCAGCGAGTAACGACCCTCTCGCAGGCTTCAATCGGTGACCTTCCCTCGCACTAGCCGTGCAATATCCTAGCAAGTACAGACGTTTCTTCGCCCGTGTTGCGGCCACATAGAGCAGCCGGCCGGCCTCCCAACGGGATTTCTCCATGTCAAGGGACCGCAGATAGGCAGTGATGCCATCTTCTGCCATTCCACTTTCTTTGATTGGGGCGAGCAGCAGATCCTCATCCGTTGAAGCACGGGGACGCTCCATCGCGTTCAACAAGCGTGGCTCTTCCGCCGGCGGGACGCTACCGAGCCCCGGTACGATGACCGTATCGAACTCCAAGCCCTTTGCCTTATGGATGGTCATGATCTGCAAGCCCTCATTTGCCGCGAGATCGGGAGCCGCGTAAAGTGCCTTGGCTTGCTCTTCCAAACTGTCAAGGTCCAATAGGTCACCCCCATCGTCCAGCTCGTCCACTAGCGAAAGAAAGGCGCCGACATTTTCCAGATCGGTTTCACCCTCTACGCAAGCAGGCCCACCCAACGCCAACCACGCCCCCTCCACCCACCGGCGGAGTGAGCGTCGGCGCCTTTCGGTCAAGGCCACCCGCAAGACCTCGCGTATGCGCAGCAGACGCTTCTGGCCATCGGGAGTGAGGCGTCTGCCCCGGGCATCGTCTTGGATAAGTTCCCACAGGGTGCTCGTATGATCGTCACCCGCCAACGCGTGGAGATCAGCGAGCGTTAAGCCGCACCAGGGGGCGCGCAGGATGGAAAGCCAAGCGGGCCGATCGGCGAGGTGAACCAGGGCACGGGTGAGCGCTAACATGTCTTGTATGACCGGCCGATCCGAAAGTGGATCGATTTCAATTGCACGAAACCGGAGGTTCTCTCCTCGAAGTCGCGGCACGATGGCCGCAAGATGCGTGCGGCTTCGCACGAGGATCGCGATCGTCCCATCCGCATCCTCCTGCCGGGCGGCCTTGACCAGTGCCATGACGCGATCAGCTTCGGCCTTGAGGTCTTTCCCATAAAAGGGATAGACACTGACAGCCGCGCCTCCCAGCCGCGTTTTCACAGCGTCGGACCGAGCGAACGGCACGGCCCCTGTGGCGATCGATTCCGAAACCGGCAAGACGTTCGAAAACGTGGTATTCACCCAGTCGACAATGCCTTGCTGGGAGCGGAAATTCGCCCTTAATGTGAGCGGGTGAAGTTTTACCCCCCCAACTTGAACGTGACGCTGTGTACGCAGAAAGAGGCCTACTTCCGCCTGGCGGAACCGATAGATTGACTGCATGGGATCGCCAACGAGAAACAGTGTGCGCCCATCACCTCTTTCCCAGCCCGCTGTGAGCCGAGTCAAAAGTTCAAACTGACTGACCGAGGTATCCTGAAACTCATCCACCAACAAATGCTGGATGCGATAATCAAGTGCCAATGCCAGATCCGTCGGCGCATCGGGCGCACCGAGGGCCGTGATCGCTGCTTCGGACACCTCTGCAAAATCCACCTGATCAAGCGCCGCGAAAACAAGACGCAACTCTGCGACGGCCATAGGCAGCAGCTCAAAGAGCGCTTCCATCACCTGCCACTGTACGTTCTCGTAACGGGCAGGCGGAAGGCTTCTCGAACTTTGGAGCGCTTGTAGTAACACCTCGGATCCCGCAAGTTGCTGCACAAGGGCTCGAAAGCGTTCCTTCATCCGTGCGCGCAATTCTTGCTCCTTGAGGTCGCGAGTGCCACTTGGCGCGGGAAAACCGAGCTCGCTCGTTGCGGTTTTTCGCCACATACCGTCCTTAGCCAACAACAACCGCGCAAGGCCACGCCAGGCGGCAAGATCGTGGGTCTGTGTGCCGGGTAGTTCCTGCCGGTCAAGCCATGCCCGGATCTCTGAGTCACCCCCTATCCGCTGCAAAGTTTCTGCAGCGTACCGGGCAAGCGTCAGGATCTCAGCGGCGGCACCTCCCGGAACGCTTTCGCGAAGCATCTGTAGGCCATCGCATACGCAGTTCTCAAGCGCGGCCTCCAGGGTCGCCCGTTCTATCCGAGGATTTTTGCGATCTGCGACATGTCGCAACCACTGACCGCGCTGCACCAGCATCCGAACCAACAGGTCTTCGACCATTGCAAGGTCGTTATCCCGGTGCGCCAACAGGGTTTCGATGGCGGCCGACCATGGCTCGCCACTATCAAGTGCGGCCAGCGTGTTACGCGCGGCCCGGCGATACAGTTCATCCGCATCCTCAATGATGGCCGGATGGGCACCAAAGCGCGAAAGTACTGGCATCTGTCGGGTTAGCGCAGCACACAGTGAGTCGATGGTCTGAATGCGCAGCCGCCCCGGGTTATCTTCGATACGCCAACCCCGTTGCTGTTCCCATCGCAGCACAGCGCGTGCCAGCTCCCAGGTCAGGCGCTCGTGGGCGCTTGGCGGTTGTGGGTCCCCGCGTGCGAATTGCAGTGCGGACACAATACGCGAGCGCATCTCGGCGACCGCCTTGCGCGTAAAGGTGATGGCGACGATCTCTTCGGGGTTTCCAACGCGGGCGAGCAATGTGAGATAGCGCTGGGCGAGCAGCTCGGTCTTGCCGGATCCCGCCGGTGCTCTAACAATGAATGACCCTGCCGGATCGAGCGCGGATCGGCGCGCTTGCTCATCAGCGACCCGGACCCCGTCAACCATTAATATCGGCCTCCGTTGCTTCTTCTCCCCCGAACTCGTGGAGCTCACCGACCCGACACAACGTTCCCAGCTCGCACAGGCGGCAAGTCTCGGGGTAGGCCTTCGGGTCAACCTGCGCAGCGCCGGCTCTATAATCTTCACCGAGTCTTGTCAGTACCTGCCGCCATGTGTCAAATAGGCCTTCCCACGAGCCATAAGCTTGGGAGATCCGCGTTTCTTCGAATGCCCTGACACCCGGCACGATGTCGCCCTCTCGGGCAATCCCCAAAAAGCGCATATCACCAACGCTTACCCTAGCAAATAAGACAGCTGCAACATTCACCCCACCTTCGATCGCATAAAGCGGGAGTTGCGGATCGTCAGGGCGCTCGCCGAGCCAGGCGTTGGCGTCGACCTTGCCCGTCTTATAGTCGATCACGATCGAACGTCCATCGGGTACGCGGTCGATGCGGTCAATGCGCGTTTTGACCTCAATGCCTCCTATCGAAACCACGTGGTTAAGTTCAGTTTCGATGACGTCAAACGGGGAGCGCGCATGCTCAATGCTGAGCCATTCACGAAGCAATCGAGCAATGCGCGCTTCTTCCAGGGCGGCAAAACGGTCGGTGATGATGTGGGGACATTCAGTTTGCACCGCTGCAACAGCGTGAGCCGCCGCGCGGGCAACGAGCTGCTCAAGCGTTTCACTCGAGATCTCCTGTAACCTTCGGTGATTTTTTAGTTCTACCCAGACACATTGCAATGCACGGTGGAGAAGCTTCCCTCGCATTCTTGGATCCAGACCTGCTTGGCCACTGGCAAGCCTCCTCGCGCCCAGCCGGTGTATTGCAAAGGCGCGGAATGGACAGGCGGATTGGTCTTTGAACAGGTTTGCACCACCGCTCACCTGCTCACCGAAGGGCACCCCGGGCCCACTGAAATCCTCAAGGGATTCCAGTGCGCGTGAGGCATGGATGCGAGTGCAATAATCGGCGGCTACCGCCACGGCCTGCCGTGGTTTGTCGGCTTCAGCAACGCCTGCAATCAACGCGCTTGCCCGCACAGCGCGCTCACCGTCGCTTTCCGGATAGCTCAAGATCACCTCCGGGGCAGACTTCATCAGCCGGCTCAGCAATCTCTCGGCATAGTGGAGCTCTCGCTCCGGGGTGGCATGCGGCAAGCCATGCCGGCGCTGGAGATCCATGGGGATAAAGGGATTTGGCCGGGCGGACACCGGAAAAGCATCGTCGGTCAGGCCCATGACCCAAAGGTGATCGAACTCCATCCCTGTCGCCTCGAGGGTGCCCAGCACCTGAACGGGTGCATCGGCACTTTGAGGCTGAAACACTCGCCCCAAAGCCAGCCGTCGCACATGGGCACACGCCTCCCCCAGGTCCAATGACGGCAACACAGCATCGAGCGTCCCCAGCCCTTCAAGTAGCTCATACCAAGCACTAACTGCCTGATATTCGTGACTGTTCAACGGGCGCTGGCCCGGCCAGCCAAGACTCAAAAGCCATCGGACAAAGAACCCAGACCAGGTGCTCGGCGCCTGAAGGCGCGCTGAAGTTATCCGTTCATCGCGCGAGCGGTTCAGACGTTCGGCAAGCAACGGGCAGGCGAAGGACGCCCGCCCACCGGTCTCCTTCACTGCGCTGGCATAGCGGCAGAGCACCTCAAGCGGTACCGTCAGCACCCCGAGTTCTCTCAGCCGCGCATCCAGCAGGGCGCGCCGGGCCATCTCCACTTCTGCGCCAGCCAAATACGGCGATCGCAGTAACGCGCCGAGTTTCTCTAAAGACAATGCACCCCGCGCCAGTTCAAATACCAGCAGCGCGGTATGGATGATGGGGTATCTCGAAAGTGGGATACCCAAGGAAATGTTGTACGGTCGATCCAAAAGCGCCTGTTCTGGAAGGATGGCCCCCGGCAGTAGAATGTCGTCAAAGATCGCCTCAATGCGAAGGCGCAAGTCCGCAAGGTTGGGGACGACAACCCCGACGCGGTTCACCTCACCCCGCTCCAATAGATCGCGTACCCAGCGCGCAACGGCTTGGATCTCTGCTGTCACATCAGAGGATCCCATCCGTACAAGCCGCCCTGCCCTTCGAGCCGATTCCACCGCAATGACCGGGGTGCCGCGCGCGCTATGCGCATCAAGCAGTCCCTGCTGCTGGGGCGTGAATTCGTCGAAACCCGCGAGCAATAGGCGCTTGGGGACAGCCCGGGTTCGTTCCGCTAGGCACCCGATGAAGGCGTCTGGGAGTCGCGCCGCATCCACCCAGCCCTTGAGATCACACTGGCTCGCGCACTCAGCCGCCCATTGCGAGAAGGCACGCACGTCCTCATTCATCAAGGCGTCGGGGAAAGGCGTGCCGATCTGCCACCCGTGCAAAAGGGCCCAAGCCTCACGTGCCGCCGCTGCAGTGGAGGGAACCTGTAGCAGCAGATTTGCCTCGGCGGATGCACCCACGATCCGTTCCCAGAGCGCCTGTTCCTGGAACGAATTCAGCAACACGCGTGCCGAGACAGCGCTGCCGTGCTCTGCCAGTTGGTGCTGCTCCCAGCACCGTGTAAGAAAGTCCGACCAAGAGAATATCTGCGGTGTTTCCCAGGCCTGGCGCCCTCTCGAAAGCTGCGCAGTAATAAACCGAGTGTGAAGATGACGCGCTAAGCGCCGATTAACAGTTACCAGGGTCGCGCCTTCTTCCAAGGCCTGTATCATCTCCCATCGCATTGGATGATTATCCCCGATCCTGGACCACGCTGTAACAGTGCCGATGTCTTATCCAGTTGGACGTAAGTTGAGCGATGAAAACTTCGTTCAAGCCCAAGCACTATTGCCTACCGTTTAATCGAGATTGGAAATTTGATCGCGCAGGAAACGCAAAGAGACAGGTCAATAGGCCCACAATACCTTAGGCCTCCAAACTGGCATGTTCATGGAGTTTTTCCTCCTTTCCAAGGTTACGTTCATCTTCGCTGTTTCGAAAATCGGTCCCCTATCGCCTTTTTCAAGCCAACTCCGGCGGATTTGACACCTTACACTGGCCGTTCGACCATCCAGCCTTGCATAATTAGGCATCTAATCACAGGATCCGCCTGTTGAAGTCAGGAGATTCGGCTAAACTGAATTAGGTGCTTTCGAGCAGTTAGGCACTGACTATGCAACGTCCAGATTTTGCAGTTACAGACCTCAGTCGGCTTGGGGACCGAGATTTCAGGTTCCTTGTCGAGAACTTTCCTCAACCAGGGCGCAGTTATGAAGAATTTGCCCGCGTGATGAACCAGCTTCCTACGACCTTTGAATCCCTGCTTAATAGCGACTACCTATACCAAAAGGTTTGCCAGCAAAGTCTCGTACTGCGGGATGTTTCACCATTCCTTTTGTTTAATGTCCTATTGCGCCGTAGCTTGTCCGGTCATCGCTCTTCGCGCGATAGAAAGATCGTAAACTACATTGCCAACCTGCTGAGTATCTTTGTCAATGCAGATCGGGTCTGTCGCGTTCGACCACACGACAAGCAGACGTATCAATATCTCGTTGACATGATCCAAGAGGCGCAATTATCTGAATCGCGGCAACAGTTTCTGCTCTATTCACATATAGGTAACTATTCGCTCTTTATCTCAGGACTGTTCCCGGAATGGATTGAATACCGGCACCGCTATAAGAGACGACCGGTAGATACAAAGTACTATATTAATTTCGGTCGCACTTACTATGGCCTTGCCGCCAAACATCCAATGGCACGCCATTTCAATCTTGACGACGTGTTCCTGCGTCTCGCGATGATGTTTGAATCGTACAAGGAGTCGCTCAACCACCTATCCAGGAACTACTTGTTCGCTCCCAAAGCAACGTTAACACAGGCCTGACAAAGGCTTCCCCGGGCACAACAACTGACGCTGGTGCACATCTTTGAAGAGTGCACGATGCATGAACGCGCTCATTGATCAGTACCAATGTGTGCAAACGCGTTATAAGAGCGGGTGACTGAGGCGCTTGTTGGCAGGGCCTCGGGTAGGCGGAAATTGCGGTGCCGATGCCGTGGGATCGCGACTTACTATCAAGGGGTCGGCAAGACTTCCGAGGCGCCGGCTCAGTGGCCTCCTAAACACAACGTGTTGGTAACAGCCGGGTTGGAATTATTCGGCTTCGATGTTAGCCTAACAAAATTGCGGTGGGGCGGGGGAAATAATGCAAGTCTCTCATAAGTACGACAGGGAGCTCGGGTATTCCAGCTGCATCCTAGTACCCCCAGCTCGAAAAGTCCCGGACTTGGCTGAGGATGCCCGCAACGGAATTCTGACGCCGCCCAGATCGCTTCCACCAAAATATTTCTATGACGGCTACGGTTCCAAATTGTTTGAACGTATCTGTCACACGCCTGAGTATTACCTAACGCGCACGGAAGAACAGCTGCTAGTCCGCTTCGCAGAAGCGATCATGTCCACGATGCAAGCCGAGGAGATCCTCGAGTTGGGAAGCGGTAATTCTCGGAAGACGCGCCACTTGTTTGACGCCTGCGAAAAGCTGAGACACCTCTGTACTTATGCACCATTCGACGTCTGTGAGGACGTGTTGCTAGGGGCCGCAGATAACTTGCGATCAGAATACAGTTGGCTCGAGGTCACGCCACTGTTGGGTGACTATCACGCAGGCATTGCAAACGTCCCCAAGGCCAATGGTAAACGGATTTTCGCCTTCTTAGGGAGTACGATCGGCAACTTTGATCCTGACGCTGCGATACGGTTTCTCACGGAGATCCGCGAGTGTATGCACCCAGGCGATGGATTGCTCCTCGGCGCTGATCAGGTGAAGGACCCTGCCATCCTGAACGCGGCCTATAACGACCAACAAGGGATCACGGCACAATTCAACCTCAACGTTTTGCGGGTGCTAAATCGCGAGCTTAAGGGCAACTTTGACCTGGAGGGCTTTAGCCATGAAGCCGTGTACAATGAAGCACTTGAGCAAGTGGAAATGTTTCTTGTCTCAAAGAAACGTCAACGGGTGCGACTCGAGGAGTTGGCCGAAGAAATTACCTTTGTCAAAGGTGAGAGGATCCTGACCGAGATCAGTCGAAAGTTTACTGCCCAGGGTTTGCACGCGATGATCGAGGCCGCGGGCATGTTTGTCGGCAGTCATTATCAACCTGACAATCAATATTTCTCGCTGTTGCTTGCTCGATCCGGTCACGATTGCGGACCCAGATCGGGAATTGAAGCCGAGCCGGACTGACTGGAATTCCTCCCTCCCCAGCCATCATCCTATCTGAGTGCGGCCCGTATTAGCTCGGCCGGATGTAGCGCGTAAACCCCCGTTTCATCGCTGATCTGATGTCGGCAACTGGTGCCCGTTGCAACAATCACAGTGCCCGGCTTGGCCTCCCGAACGGCGGGGAAAAGCACCAGCTCACCGATCTGCCGGGAAAGTTCATAGTGCTCCGCTTCATAACCAAACGCACCCGCCATCCCACAACAACCTGAGGGGATAACGTCCACAGAAGTCTTTGGAATCATCTTGAGCGCGTCGACGCTCGGCTGGATACCGACAAGTGCCTTTTGATGACAATGTCCGTGTAGCAATATCCAGCGTGGTAGGTCATCGAACACAGCCCGATCAAGCCTTCCAGCCTCAGCTTGCGCGAGCAGGAATTCTTCAAATAACAAGCACTGCTTCGCCACCAGCCGGCCCTTGGACCGCGCAGCGTCGTCATGCAGCAGATCGATTGCCTCATCTCGGAATGTCAGGAGCTCGGACGGTTCGAGACCCACTATGCTCAACCCTTTTTTTGCATAGGTATAAAGCTCACCGATCGCCTCTCGAACCGTGGCCCTCGCACGACGCAGCAGACCCTGACTAATCTGCACGCGCCCTGAAGACAGGCATGGCGAGAGCCGTACTTTAAAACCGCACCGTTCGAGTACCTCAACTGCCGCTATGCCGATCTGTGGCTCGTAGAATTCCGTGAATGGGTCATCTAGTAGCACCAAGGCGCCCGCCGAACCGGCCATTGGATCGGGCTGATGCCGCTTGAACCAGCTACTGAAACGCTGGTGTGCCAACTCCGGCAGGGGTCGCCGGGTATGCAAGCCCAACATGTGCTTGATCCGGGGATGACGAAGCAGTCGACTAACGAGGCGCGGCGCGCGGCTGCCGATGCGGCTGAGGCGATAGAACTCACCGATGAAACGGGTGCGCCAAGGGGTGCCCTTCTGGTCGTAGTACTGTTGCAGGAATTCGGCCTTCATCCGTGCGATGTCGACGTTGGCCGGGCACTCCGACTTGCATCCCTTGCAGGACAAGCAGAGGTCGAGCACCTCTCGGAGATCGTCTTCCGTCAGCCCGCTCCTTGAATGGGGGATGGCGAGTACCTGCCGGAAAAGGTTCGCCCGCCCCCGAGTGCCATGTCGCTCCTCTCGTGTCACCATATACGAGGGACACATGGTTCCGCGGGGGGCTGATTTCAGGCAATTACCCGCTCCATTGCATTTCTCTGCCGCACCAAGAAAACCCTGCGTTTCGCGCCAATCAAAATTTGTTTTGATTTTTCCGTCGCCGTGCCCGGCAGTCGCACGCAGGTGCTCGGTCACCGGTGGCGCCTCCAGGATCTTTCCGGGATTTAAAAGCCCGGAAGGATCAAACGCGAGTTTCACCTCACGCAACAGGGACACGATATGTGTGCCGAACATCCTTTCCAATAACGAAGCCCGCAGGCGTCCGTCCCCGTGTTTGGCGGAAACTGCTCCATTAAAGCGGCTCACTTTGCTCGCAATCTCTGAGAGCAGCGTTTCGTACGTTGCGCGATCCTGCGCACGCTTCAGATCCAACTCAGGCCTTATGTGCAGCATACCCATGGATACGGAACCATAGGTGACGAATCGGATCCGATGCCGCTCCATCAGCGCACGGACCTCTCGAAGGTATGTGGGCAAATCGGATACCGCCACAGCAGTGTCCTCGATGCCGGTCACCGCCTTGCGTTCACCGGGCATCCCCATTAAGAGCCCCAGTGCAGCCCTGCGGAGTTCCCATACTCTATCCACATCCGGAGGATGTAACACAGCATATGCGTAGCCGAGACCAGCACCGCGGTATCTGCCAGTGAGATCCTGTGAGCGCCTATCCAATTCGACGCGACTGTCACCCTGGAACTCAGTGAGTAATACCGCCTGGGGTTCCCCTTCGATCCAGAATCGATTGCGCCTCTGTTCCAGATTCCAGCGGGTCAACTCCAATATTTCGCCGTCGAGGAGTTCTACCGCCGAAGGAGACTCTTGCATGGCGATGCCGACTCCCTGAAGCGCTTCATCCAGCTCATGGAATTGGGCACAGACTAGCGTACAGTGGGCGGGCAGGGGCAGTAGTCTTAGGGTAATTTCGCAGGCAAGCGCAAGCGTACCTTCCGTACCGCACAGAAACCGCGCCAGATTGAATGGTGGACCAGCTGGATCCGCCGGCTGGCTATTGGCAAGGACATCGAGTGGGTAGCCTGCGTTCGTCGGGATCCCACGGACGCTCGGATAACGCTCGTTGATACGCGTCAGATTGCGGCTCACGAGGAGGCTTAGCGTACGATAAATTCCGCCTTCCAAAGTGTCCAAGGTGAGTTTCTGCTGCAATCCGGCCTCATCGAGAGGCGTAAATCGCGCGAGGCTGCCATCGCTCAACACCGCATCGATTGCCTCCACATAGTCCCTCGTGGTGCCATAGCGCACTGCGTGCACGCCCCAGGCGTTGTTTCCGACCATACCGCCGATGCTGCAGCGTGTTGCCGTAGAGGGATCCGGTGGAAACATAAGGCCCCTAGCTGACAGGACGTCATTGAGATCGGCCAGCACGACCCCGGGCTGCACCCGCGCGAGCCGTTTAGCCACATCCACATGCACGATGGCGTTGAGGTGGCGTGCGATATCCACCACCAAGCCCTCACCTACGCATTGCCCCGCGAGACTCGTCCCGGCACCCCGCGGAATGAGCGAGATACGATGCCGTGCCGCAAAACGCATGATGCTCACGCAGTCCTGGCGGTGGAATGGGCGTACGACACCGATGGGGAGCTGTTGGTAGGGTGACGCATCGGTGGCATACAGCGCGCGGGATATAGGGTCGGTAAGTACTTCCCCATCGAGCTCTTTGCGCAGTTCATCGAGAATGCGAGGCGGCTTGTTCATGGCGAGTGCAACGAAAGTGTCGGGAAGAGCAACCCCCGCTAGCTGTCACTGAGATCGTGATGCTACAGAGTCATTTCGACGGGGTCATCCCGTCGGACCTGTGCGCGATAGGCAAAAGGATATGTCGAGGCTACCCCGTGGCCACTGGTCTTTTATGGCAGGAGCGAGGCTCTTGGGCCTGGCAAAGCCGCGAGGCCCTCTGCGTCCTCGTGCGGCGGGATAGGTTTCTATTTCAAGGGGCGTGTGGCTCCCTCAGCGGCCGTGGCCTTTTGTGCCCGAGGTCAGAAGGGAGTCAGCCAGCGCCCCTTAAAGCACACTCAGCACCTGCAAGAGCCCGTACAGGGTAAACAGGATCCAGGCCATTTGTACGGCAATTGTGAACTTTTCCATCGCGTCCCTACCCATCGCGGCGTAACCTGTCACCCAGTTGATGTCTAAATTAATACTTTCCAATTAACTAGTTATGCAGATCTTCTAACATAGTCTATGTTATAATATTAATCAATAAAATTATACAACTACCTGTTCAATAATGACTTTTAATTGTTCATGTTACGACGTGCGGCAGCGCGGTGCGATCGGCCGCTCACGCCGAACGGCACCTCGCGCCTTGGCAAGCACCGTCCTTGCCTTGGCCGCACGTCGTTGCAATGCAGCAAAAAGGGAGAAAGCCTCTGTGAATGCACATAAGCCCCAGGCGGTCACGGAGCATGATCGCAGGGGGGCTTGCCCCTCCCATCGAGGACGGTGGCAACAGAGGGCTTACGATAATTGCTTCGCGCCGTCAACGCTGGACGGGATCCGGGGGCTTCCGGGATCGATCGAATGGCGCAATGATGAGGATTTACTTGGTTCGGGGTCTTCGGGAGAGCTCAGTTCTTAGCGTAGTTCTTCAAAAGTTCTTTTGATAATTGTTCTGCTTTCTGAAGCTGGGCGGGGGTTAGGGCTTTCGCCGCGATTTCTCGGTCTCGTGTTGCGGCTTCATTTCCGGCTTCTGCGGCGAGGGTAAACCAGGCATACGCTTCTACGGGATCCTTCTCCACACCGCGACCGGCACTGTACATAAAACCCAACGCCTGCTGGGCCTCGGCAACGCCTTGCACCGCTGCCCGGTGGAACCACTCAACCGCCACCCGGTAGTCCTGTGGGACGCCCTCGCCGAATGTATAGGCAATCCCGAGATTATATTGGGCCTCGGCATATCCCTGCTCAGCGGACTTGCGATACCATCGAACCGCCTCGCTGTGATCCTGCGGCACCCCTTCGCCATACGCATAGGCAAGCCCGAGAACACACTGGGCCCGTGGGTCACCCTGCTCGGCCAATCCCTTGAACGTATCGATAGCCGCAGTGTAGTTGCCGTTCTCATACGCGGCAATCGCTGCGTCATAGTTTGCCGATGAGCCCGCGGCCAGAGTGAGGAGCAAGACTGTGGAAAGGAGAACCTTGGTCATTATCTATCGATCCGCCAGCCGGGTTTGTTCCCCCGGCTAAGCAGCGTATTTTACCACAATTTCTAAAGCGAGCGCTAGTTCAGCCGGTCAGCCTGGCGCTCGGCTCATTGAGCAAATACCCTTATAAAACAAGGTGGTTGAACCCGGCCTTGCTAATACCGGCTGGCGTACTTGAACAAAAACCCGCGCCAGGCCCTCTGGCTTATGTTCGATGCCAAATCGGCTAGGCCTCCTAAAAGAGCATCCTAACTTATAAGCCCACAAGCCGGTAGACGAGCTGCTGAAGGCCGAGCACGAGTGGCCACAGCATCTTACCGAGCAACCCGGTGACCAGCAGGATAAGCAGAATGATAAGGCCATAGGGCTCAATGCGACTCAGCTGCCACGCCATTGGGCCCGGTAGCATGGCGGACAACACGCGACTGCCATCGAGCGGTGGCAAGGGAAACAGATTCAGGATCATGAGAATGCTGTTGATGACAACGCCAGCCCATCCCATGTAGGCCAAAGGCTGGGCAACCCAGTCCAAGGGGCCTGTAAGGACGACTGCGAGTTTGACGAGTACGGCCCAGAAAATGATCATCAAGAGATTGGCCACAGGACCTGCCAAGGCGACAAAGGCCATGTCGCGCTTCGGGTGTTTGAGGTTTTCCCACGTCACGGGTACCGGTTTTGCCCACCCAAAGATAAAACCTCCCGCTACGAGCAACAGGATGGGCACGAGGACGGTGCCGAGGGGGTCCACATGTTTGATGGGATTCAAGGTGAGCCGGCCAAGCATTTCGGCCGTTGGGTCCCCAAGGCGACGAGCCATCCAGCCATGAGCCACCTCGTGAAAGGTGATCGCAAACAGTACCGGTGGTGCCCATACGAGGATTTTTTGTACGAGGCTGAGCTCATTCACAGCACTATTATACCGCCGGTCACAACAGGGGCGATGGGAATCAACCATCCTGCAATTGGGGATAAATCCGGGTTAGATTGTCCCATCAGGCAAAAAGACAGAAGTGAATTGTCCCCCCACCCTGCACAATTAAGACCACTTTAGTTTTGCATCAATTAAATCAAAACACGATGAGAAAGAACACGGTAGACAAGACTAAATTCGGATCCGCGAGGAAATCTGCGTGTAGAACAATCGCCTGGCTTTACCAGATCTCTTTTGACGACGTCGCGGACTATATATAGGTCCAACTGGCAAAGGCTGGCGAAGACATCCTTGATGTCGATCGACAACACTATGAACAAGAAAATTTGGTCTTCAGCCACAAGAATTGCACTATCGTAGAACTCAATCAAGAAATCATCAGGATACTTGTCGCGTGCCATATGGACAGGAATCGGTACGTTTGGCACCGCGTTGGCAGGCATTTTATTTTTTGAAGACCCCGTTAGTATCTTGTGGATCGTCTTCCTTATGTTTTGATCGGTTCGATTGTTGGGCTCAAGGTAGTATCAGCCAGCTAACTCTACACATCCAAGCAACGATGATCTTCGTGCGATAGCCAATGATTATCTGCGCAACTCGGCTGCGATTAGAGCCCATTTGACGGAACAGAGAAGTGCAAACCGATTGATAACGTTGCTCAAAGGACAAGCGATGTGTGATATCAGTCGATTAGGGTCATTTCGGGCGCCCTGGCCTTCCCGGTGGAAGGGCCCCGTCCGCACGGGCTTTCAGAAAGCGATACAGATCATTGCGCCTGGCCATGACAGCCGCATTATCTTTCCAGCAACGTCCCCGGTTTGGATTGAACTGGCGGAGAGGGTGGGATTCGAACCCACGTGGGGCGCAATGCCCCCGACCGATTTCGAGTCGGTGCCGTTATGACCGCTTCGGT
>JAKEHO010000109.1 GCA_022614965.1 Gammaproteobacteria bacterium | reverse complement strand
TTTTTCTTGACAAGTTTGCTCGTGGGGCTTTTAATAACAGAGTAGTCACTCGGTTTCTCTAGGTTACTTTATAGTTATAGGTTACTTTATTGGAGTAAGAGATGCACGAAATCAAGCAAGCGAGGGCGCTGGCAACGAGAAGCAGGATCGTCGGGGAGGCGGCGCGACTTTTTGCGTTGAAGGGATACCACGATACGAAATTAGAAGAGGTCTTTACAGGGGCAAAAGTAACCACAGGCGCATTCTTCCACTACTTTACCAGCAAAGAGGACCTTGGCTTCGCCGTGATTAACAGTCACATGGAAAAACGAAGGCAGGATTTGGAGCAGATTGAAAAATGGATGCCCGGTTCCCATATTGAACATGATCCGTTGTCGCGGTTGTTCAGGCGGCTGGATGCCATTCAGGAGATGGTACACGAACGGGAGAAGCGTAAGGGTGGCTGCGTTATCGGAAATCTCAGCATGGCTCTCAGCGATACGCACGATGCGTTTCGACGGCGACTCGCGGAGTGTTTTGACGAGATGGCCCTCGAGTTCAAACCGTACCTGGATGCCGCCGTGGAAAGGTATCGTCCGGGACACCCCCTGGACACATCGGCACTGGCGCGTTACATAGTGGGGATCGTTGAAGGCTCGATCATGCTTGCCCGCACCCGGCAGGATTGCCACGTGATGGGACAGAACTTTGATTTCGTGAAGGAACATATTAAGTTGTTGTTGCGGGTTTGAACTCTTGGAGGCGATGAAATATCGGAACAAAGGTCCATCTCGTGGTACCCGACCTGCGCTATTGGTTCGAATAATTTCCAGCGAGGGCGAGATCTCTCGGAGGATCCACGCTCCTACTTTTGTTGGCTCTACTACCTTCACAATTCGACACCTCGATGTCAGCTAGGAGGGCGTGACGTTAATCAATGGTCAATGGTGATGATGTGTCTCTCAGAACTCTGGAGGCTCGAAAGCTCGCCGAGCGAATGTTGGCGGATTACGACGCTCATCGCCCTAACGAAATCTTTGCTGAGCGTGGAACAGAGTGGCTCAGCTTGGACGACGCATACATACTGCAACTAGCAGTCGCCCAACTTCGCGTAGCGCGCGGCGAACGATGTATTGGTTATAAGGTCGGCTGCCTCAGTTCGTCGGTTCAAGAGCAATTGGGGCTCCGTCAACCTGTGTGTGGCTACCTTTGGCAAACCGAAGCGGTTACCTCTGGCTCTCGCCTGATCTACCAGCCCCGTGGTAGCAGTCAGGGATGCCGCTTTGTGAATCTTGCGATCGAAGGGGAACTTGCGCTCCGCTTGTCCCAGGACGTTTCGGCCGAAACTACCATCGACCACAGCATTTACGATTGCGTCGAGTGTTGGTTTCCCGTAATTGAACTCCACAACGCCGTTTTTCGTGGACCAGGGCCAACAAGTCAAGAACTCGTCGCAGGGAATGCCATGCATGCAGGCTTTGTCGCTCCGCCCTTCCCAAGAGACTCCTGCCTTTCCGCGTTGGATCGAGCTGAGATTCGGGTCGAGATCGACGGAAAAATAGTCGAAACAAAGAGAGTGGCTGACCTGCCGGGGGGACCGTTGGGTTCGGTGCGCCGGCTTGCGTCGTTGCTTAGGTCCACCAAAGAAAGGCTTAAGGCGGGTGACATCGTACTGACAGGTTCGCCGGGACGACTGCTCCCGATTGGCGGCAGTTGCGCCATCGCAGTTGAATGTGAAGGACAGCGTGTCGAGCTCTTTGTTGACAGCGGTTCCACTGTTAAGGGCTAATGAATCACAATAGGGTGTCTGCGGCTTCGATTTCAGCGGAGCAAATTAGCAACGCCACACTTCCACTTCGACTTGGAGCCCCAAAAACTTAAAGGATGGCGTCTATGAAAATCACAGAGGTAAAGACTCACTCTTTTCTGATGGATGTCTCGTGGGCAACCGAGACGTTGATTGCCAACCCCATGTCGTTTTACCCTGAGTTTAAAGAGAAGCGTTCGAGCTGGTATGGCCGCCAATGGGCTATGGTCGTCGAAATAAAGACTGACGACAATATCACCGGGTACGGGTATATAGGCGGAGCATCACGCGGTTCCGTGGATGCGATCGAGGATCAGTTTAAGATCTTTCTGGAGGGGGCGGATCCCTTCGCCACCGAGCTCATATGGGAAAAGTGCTTTCGCGCCTCCCAGTACTATGGCCGTAAAGGAACGGCCCTCTCTGCGATCAGCGGACTTGACATTGCCTTGTGGGATATCAAAGGAAAGGCTCTCGAGAAGCCAGTTTACGAGCTCATTGGTGGCAAGACTAAGGATCGACTGAGAGCTTATGCCACCGGCATTTACACCGAGCGCCATAAAGAGATGGGATTCAGGGATGTTAAGATTCCGGTTCGCTATGGGCCCGCCGACGGGAAAGAAGGCCTCAAGAAAAACGAGGAGGATATCAAGAAAACGCGCGAGCTGATCGGACCAGATGGGGACATTATGCTCGATTGCTATATGGCTCTCGATGTGCCGTACACGATTCAGCTGGCAAAGGTAGCCCGCCAATACGGCATCAAGTGGATAGAAGAACCTGTCCTTCCCGATAAAGTAGACTCCTATCGGAAAATCAAGGACGCTGTCCCAGATATCATGATTTCCGGTGGAGAACACGAGTTCACACGTTATGGGTTTAAAGAGTTGCTGGAAAAACATGCGGTTGATCTGATTCAGCCAGACATATATAGGGCGGGTGGTATCTCTGAAGTGATGAAGATTGCCGCTATGTCGAGCGCGTATGATATTCCTATTATTCTACATGGGATTGGAGCGCCGACTTATCATCTCGAGATGGCCACGCCGCACTCGCCAATGGCTGAGTATTGGGATGTTTACGCAAGTGGGGGAGAGCCGGTCTTTATTAATGAGCCGACAATTGAGGAGGGGCATGTTGTCTTCAACGACCGACCAGGTTTCGGATACGAACTCAACCCTAAAGTACTGGCAGGCGCACGACCAGCTCCCCAGTGGTAGCACAAGCTACCAGAAACCTTGCCTCGCCACTTAGCAGGTCGAGCGCCGCTGGCGGGGTTCTACTTGCCTTTGGCCCTTTGGCCCAGATTCAGTCGCAACGCACTTCTAGTTTTGTTTATTTGAGCTTGACATGGCTGGTAGTTCGTAGTATAGCAACAAACCAAATGGTCGGTTTTTTTAGATGAGGTTTTGTAAGGAGGATTAAGACCAGCAAGTCTTCAACTCGCGCCGTGTCCCTGAGGTGACAATGCGTCGCGGTTGAGAAGCGTAAGGGGTACCTGTTCTACCAAGTATTTCGGCGTTCACTGAAGGCGGGGGTTGAGCCGTTGTTTTCTCAATTGGATTTGTGAACCAGGAAATCGAAAGATTTTCCCATTTTGTGAGGAGGCGGCCGATGGATACGACTAGCTTATTTGTGAACAGGCGGCGAGGCGTTGCATTCCTCGTCTGGTTGAGCGTGCTCGTTTTGAGTGCGTTTCTCTTGCCGAACACTGCCATGGGCCAAGGAGGCGCAACCGCTTCCTTAGCGGGGACGGTGCGCGATCCATCGGGGGCGCTTATTCCCGGCGCCCAAGTCGTCATCACCCAGACCGATACGGGGTTTTCCAAGACCGCAGTGTCACCCGACGACGGAAGTTTTGCTTTTCCGGCGCTTCCCGTGGGGCCGTACCGCCTAGAGGTCAGGAAGAATGGGTTTACAAGCTATCTGCAAACCGGGATTGAGCTGACGGTCAATCAGACGGCGCAACTTTCAATCACGCTGCAGCCGGGGGAAATTAAGGAGGTCGCAGAGGTAAATGCGAGCGCACCCCAGGTGGATACAACGACAGGGACGTTATCCCTATTGGTCGATCAGCGGCGAATAGTGGACTTACCGTTGAATGGGCGCAACCCGGCGGAGTTGGTGCTTTTGGCATTGGGTGTGGCGAATCCTGCGTTGGGCACGGGAGGCAATGCGGCTGGCACGCCGAATGGAGAAGGATCAGAAAGTAGTCAAGAGCGAACGCGGAAAGACCGAAGGCAGCATCGGCAGACTCAAGAGCAGGAAATACGGATTCTCACATCGCCAGGAGCG
>JAKEHO010000108.1 GCA_022614965.1 Gammaproteobacteria bacterium | reverse complement strand
TCGGGACGCAAGTCGATGCCTAATTGTCCGTTGCTGAAATCCCCCACCACAATACTCGTCCCATCGGGCAGGCGTATGGTCAAGGGGGAGTTCATGGTGTAGATGATCTCCCCACCCCCGGGGTAGCGCGAGCGCCACCTGTTGGGCTCACCGGGCACAGCATCCGCCGTAAGGCTGAGCGTCACCTGATTGTTGTAGTTATCGATAAACGTGATGAAACCGACACCGTCCTCATCGTAGATCCGGTCGTTGCCGCCTCCGGTGCGCAGGATATAGACGTCCTTGCCTGTGCCACCGACGAGGATGTCATCACTAGCGCCACCGTCGAGGGTGTCGATACCGCTCCCACCGATTAGAACATCTGCACCTCGATTGCCAATGAGGGTATCATCGCCTCCTTCGCCGACGAGAAGGTTGCTCCGGTCGTGCTCCGCACCCTCCTTATACAGCCTGGCATCAAGCGTGGCTCTATGGTTGGGATCGAACTCGGTGAAGGACTTCCCCGCATCGACACCGGGGTCAAGATAGATATTCGTAGACAAGTAGCTGTCGGGATTCAGGTTGAGGTTGGGGTTTTGTTCGCTGAGTACCGCGACGAGGGCGGATTTGGCAGGGTCGAGGCTATCGACTAAGGTTTGCACCTCAGTTACGCTACCCTCCAGCGGGAAATAATCTCGATTCGCCGCCGCCACCATATCACCACGGGATCCGGCATTGCCCTCGGGATCCGTTCCATAGGTGCCTTCGTATTTGAAGACCTGCTCCCGATGCAGCGTAAACATCCGATAGGTCTGCATCGCTTCGTGGATCGAAATTGACAAGGGATCGTCGTACAGCCCGAATACCTCGGCTTCCAGAAAACGGCGCTTGGCAAGGCCTTTGTCTATGCCATTATTGATTTCGGTGAGCTCATTTCCTTGGGCGGTTCCTTTGATATACGCCCAGCCAAGGCGATTACTGTTGTAGCGGATCTCAAACCACGCTTCGGCGCGGTCAGCGCTCTCAATGAGCGCACGGCGGAGCTTGTCACCAAGTAACGCAGTGCCTCCGTTCCAGGCCAAACTTAACAGCACCATTTCCTCGCGTGACTCTGCGAAAGGCGTCCCGTCAGTGTCGACCGCACCGTCCAAGAGATCATAGCCCGGCTTTGCAAAAATCAACCGTTGATAGAAGGGTAACGCCTCGTCGAACGCCTGCTGGATCTCGTCGTCGGTGCTGCCGTTGCCGTTGCGATCCCAGAACTCGAAGCGTGAATGGCGGTCATCGGCAAAGCCGTCGAGCACACTGTCGCGTGAGCGCTCGTCCATGATTTGGTGCAGCTCGCCGATGTTGTGATTTTGAATTGCGCCTCGAAGCCTGGATATATATCCTTGTTCTGCGATGATCTGCTCCGCCGTTACCCCTGCGGGTGGGGTTTGCGGGTTCATCTTCTCAGCGTCAGTTATGATTCCGAGAGCTGCGAATACAGCATCCTGAACATCGGGTTTCCCATCGGTGAGATTGAAGCCGAGGCCGATAGTGATCTTGCCATCCCCAATGTTTTTCGGATCATCGTGCGGCGCTTCGAACTTCTTGAGTAGCTCGTACAGGGTGTCATTGAAATTGGGCACCGTATGAAAGTTTACAACGCTCATTTCTGTCTCCTTTCAGATTCAGCTCCGAAGTTATCAATATTGCAGAACGTCCCAGAAAAGCGGCGGCTCTTTACGAAGGCACCGTTCATATCCGGGCCAATAAAATAGGGTTGTCCTTTGTAATACAGCAGCATTGCGTAACGGCTGGCACCGAGTAGGCGGGTGGTCGTTTCTTTGTCTATCTGGCGCAGTTCGTCTGTTGCTATCCACACCGATCCCCACACCCTTTCCCCTTCTTCGGGTGACAACTCTCCACGGAAATTTTTCATGTTCAAGGCATATAGCACGATGGTTTCCGGCTCACCCTTGCGGTGGTTCTGGTAAACGTCTTCCTTAAGCATCCACAGCTTGTATCCTTGCGAGCGGGCCGCCTCAAGTCTTTTGCGAATGATTTCCGGCCTCCCCTTCTCTCCCGGATCTGTGATACCTGCTTCAATGATCTTAGCGAACAACCCTTCATGCTGACGGGTGTCGAGTTTCTGCCATGCCGGTTCGCCGATCCCAGGCATGCTGCGCACTACACAGCGGGAACATTCCATTGTTCCCTTTGGCGTCGTGTGATTAAGCCAGCGCACTAACGCCTCGCAGATCTCCATTCCGTATCCTTTGAAGGTCGCCGGGCGCGAGGTAGCGAAGTTGTCGCCGGGCGGGGAACCCATCGACAGCAACCTCGCGGCTTCTCGTTCGGCGTTCGTGTGTGGCGGGTGAGCCAGGTCATAGCGCAGGTTGTCAATGCGATCACGGTACAAATGGAACACATTGCAGGGTACGTTCATTTCGCGCGCACAGCGCTCGCGCGCCGCAAGCCACACCCGCTGCTCACGCTTAAGCAGTTCCGGGTCAAAGTGCTTCGACAGCACCTCCCGGTAGGCGGCGTTTAGCTCCTCATCCAGCTTTAAAAGCTCCTTGCGCAAGTCCTCGCCAAGCTGCAGGCTCTCATCCAAGCGCTCATCACCGCAGACCATCCTTTCGAACACGCTCCGCGCCCGGGCGCAATCGAAGCTCGTGGCCTGGGCGGGTGCAAGGCAGATAACCCATGCCGTACAAACGATTAAAGCCAAGATGCGTTTGCGCACCAGTTCATTCATAATCCATTCTCCTGCCATGCTTAACGTGGTCCCCAATCATGTTATCGCTAGAAAGATTGCAGGACGTTAATCCGCCCTGTGAAACACCGCGCGGCGTGCGAGGATTTTCACCTCGGTCGAGCTTCGACAAGTACCGGTGGCAGTGTGGTCCACAGAGTAGGATCGAAGAAAACACTCCCCTACTCAATTATCGTACCAGAGCACCTCACGAGGTAGGACGCCCGTTTTGACTGCAGGAAGCATAATATTGAATGGCTCACGCGTCGTGAAACGGCGACACCTTTAGGTGTGAACACCAGGTCGTCGCCCCTATTCCGAAAACGCATACTTTCCCGTATCCCCTGGACGCGACGCTGGCCTGATGGCCGGTCCTGGTGTCTCGACCCGTTCTTGAGTACCGCATAGGTGTCGATAAGATCAGGTGTACCACGTTGTTCCACTGCGCCAGGCCTTTGCCTTTGGGAACAAGTGGGCGTATAGCGTTGGCACGGCCTGGGTCATTGGTGATGGAGGTCGTGTCCGGACGGGTAAAGACTGAAAGCGGTCCGATTGCACGTATGTGGTTTCGATGTTGTTTAGCAGAAAGCGAATCCGTGTCACAATCTCCGGCACGTCTAGGTCACGGAACGAAAGCACTTGAGGCCACAGCGCCGCAGATATCAGAAAACATGGTCATGTCGCATATTGGTGCCTTTAACCGATTACGGCAAGCCTAAAGTAACCACATGAATACGAATGTAATAAATGTAACCGTAATTTTAAGCATTTATTGTTGGGACATACTTCATTGCGACAGCGCTTTTCCATTGGAGCTTTGCAAAATACTTCAATTGTCCGGTCAGGTTATTAGGGTTAAAGCACAGCGAGACACTTCCTTACGTTAGAACCAATGATCTCACGATGGCTTAGGTCTTTTTCCTACCAACATCCACTTATGCGACGAGTACTCGTTCCTGCGCGCTGGATAAAAAATAGCCTATATACCTCTCGACGCAAGAGTCGCGAGCGTATTTTTCTGAATCTGCGAAACTTCATCGTTTCCGACCCATTGATTCGGGTGGATACCTTCTGCGGCACTTTCGCAATGGATGTTCGCTCCGATTTGTTTCGCCGAATAATTGAAAACGGAGAATACGAGTCGTATTTGGCCAAATACTGCTTGCAGTACCTTGATCGAAACCGAGACGTAATCGATGTCGGCGCGAATATAGGGTTTTATACGGTGCTATTTGCGAAACAGCTTTATCATCGAAAAGTTCTATCACTCGAACCGACCCAAAGGGCGTACGAGCGATTGCTGAGGAATATTCTGGAAAATGGGGTAGCCGAGAATGTGATTGTTTTTAACGGTGTCGCGGCTGAATCAACTGGAACTAGAGAGATTAATTTTATCGAGGGGAAAGAGGAGTATTCAAGCCTTGGTGAAATGGCTCATCCAAGCATCGTTGGGCAAGTATATGACAAACAACGTGTTAGTTCCTCGTCAATCGATGATCTCGTTGAAATTAACCATCTTGATCCCGGTTTTATCAAAGTCGACACCGAGGGCTGTGAGCACATGGTCTTTTCCGGTTGCCAACAAACCTTACGGCAGAAACGACCCGTGATCCTTTCCGAACTCTCAAATCCTCTTTTATCTAGAAACGGCTCGTCGTCACGAGAGGTTATCGAGATGATACGTAACCATGACTACAAGGTAATTGACCCTCTATACCCAGATATTGATCCCGGCGCACGCCCGTATGGAGACATTTTATGCATACCGACCGAAAGCGCCGCATGATGTACTTGTCAAATGCAAAGAAGTCACGGTGAAAGAATCTATTCGCGTTGGACAACCTCCCCCTTAGGAGGATACACTCAAGAATCTAAAAAGAGATCACCCCTCATTCTTTGGATGTTCGTAATGACACCAGAAGGGATATTCGGGATTTTCTAATTCCGTGAAAGCAGATTGTAATGGCAAAAATTTATTTATTTAATCCGGCAGAAAAATGCTCCGGCGCGGATAGCGAAAGGAGCGAAAGGAGGCAGTGATGAAACACCGTAACGAAGTAAAAGGAGCTGGAAGCAGGATCAGGATTTTATTCGGAAGTTTGTTAATCATGCTTTGCATGATAGCAGTCAGTAGTTTGGAGATGCTTCAAAAGAACTCCGCGTGGGTCTCAGATGCCTGGGGTAAATCTCCGGCGCGAGGCAGGATAGTAGTAGCCGATAGGGTATCGGGAACGATCTCGATAATTGATACTGAGACAGATGAGTTAGTGAATACGGTTCCTTTACCGGACCCTGTGCCAGATGACGGTCTGGTGCCGCAGCCTATGTATGTAGTGCATGTCCCTTCTCACAAACGTGTATTTGTCGGCGACCGCACTTATAATCAGGTGGTCGTGTTCAATGCCCTTGATTTCAGTGTTGAATCTACGGTTCCCGCCGGAAATGGAGTTTTCCACATGTGGGGGGATCAGTCGGAGCAGCAGCTTTGGGTGAACAACGACATAGACAAGACGGTTACGGTCATTGACACCATCACCCTTGAGGTCATCACCACCGTCCCGATACCGGCAAACTTAGTCGCGGCGGGGGGGATACCCCACGACGTAATCCTTGACCCGGTAAGCCGCGCCGCGTTTGTAACCATACTCGGAATTGCGGTAGGGAACGACGTTGTAGTCAAGTTCAGCACGGAGACGTTTGAGGAAGTCGGGCGCGTCGAAGTCGGACAGGACCCGCACCTGTCACTGGCACGGCAGAACAACCTACTCTATGTCCCCTGCCAGGGTACGAGCGAACTCTTTATTTTAAACCGTGAAACGCTTGATGTCGTTGATGTGCTGGACATTCCCAATACACACGGAGCCGGTATGGCAAGAAACGGAAAAACGTTCTATACGACTAATATAGCCGGAGGCGGCACAGACGG
>JAKEHO010000107.1 GCA_022614965.1 Gammaproteobacteria bacterium | reverse complement strand
TGGGTCGCCCAGTTCACGGCCGGATCATACTTCTCGGCGACCAGCAGTTCACCGGTGATACGGTCTAAGGTGTAGCCGAAACCGTTACGGTCAAAGTGTACCAGGGCCTTGCGGTTCTGCCCCTTGACCTTCATGTCGGCCAGGATCATCTCGTTGACGCCGTCATAGTCCCACTCATCATGGGGCGTCATCTGATAGACCCACTTGGCTACTCCGGTGTCCACGTCGCGGGCAAATATGGTCATGCTCCACTTGTTATCACCCGGGCGCACGACCGGATTCCACGTCCCTGGATTTCCATTGCCGTAGTACACGAGGTTCTGTTCCTTGTCCCAAGGCCACCAACCCCAAACGCTGCCACCGCCCTGCTTCCACTGATCTCCTTTCCAGGTCTTGAGGCTCGAGTCCTTGCCGACCGGCTTACCCAAACTCGTGGTATTCGCATCGAAGATGATGTCCTCATCCGGTCCCATGCTGTAGGCCTTCCAAGCCAGGCTGCCGTCCGAGATCCTATAGGCAGCGATCCAGCAACGCACGCCAAACTCCGCACCACTCATGCCCGTAAAGACCAAATCCTTAATGATGTGGGGCGCATTGGTGTTGGTCTCACCCCGCTTCGGGTCGCCATTCTTCACTGACCAGACCTTTTCACCCGTATTGGCCTGCATAGCTACCAGGGTCGTGTCGGCCTGTTGCAGGAAGATCATCCCCTGACCATAGCCAAGACCACGGTTGACCGTATCACAGCACATGACAGGCACGGTCTCATCCCAGTCCTGCTGCGGTGCGTATTCCCAGACGATCTCGAGGTTATCGAGGTTAATGGCAAACACGTTGTTTGGGAACGCCGCATGAATGTACAGCGTGTCGTGACCCAGACCGGTTTCGGAACCAGGTAATACCAGCGGACCACCTTCATGACCACGCAGTACGCCCGTGGAGAACGTCCATGCTGCCTGCAGCTTGCCGGCGTTCTTGTTGTTGATCTGCTTCAACTCAGTGTAACGCCAGTTCCAGTAATTCCCCCCCGGATAGGCCCAATAATTCGCGTCCTGAGTGAGTTTCAGTACTCCCTCATTGGCCAATACCGAGGCGGGAATGGCCAGGGCAATTACAGCCACTAGCCACCGTCTAAATGATGATTTACTCATGACCTCCTCCTTAATGTTATGGTTGATCATGTTGATCTCTTAGCGAAGAAAAGCCCCCGACACCTTGAGATCAAAAGGCACCAGGGGAACGGTAATCCTCGTACCGTACCTTGTCGATTCTTAACCAGGGGTGCAACAGCGCTTGGTAGGACGCTGGCTGCTTTGGAGACTCAGTAAGCGCGGCAACAACGCGAGGCAGAGCAGGTGATAGGTGATGCATCACATCCAATCTAGGCATCATTATATATTATTTATTGGGTCCCATCCCAGCGTCTGGGCTGAGGTTAATTTTTGTAGGGCTGATTATAATCCAATTCCATCATTCATCAATATGTATTTGTATTGCATGCGATCCCGCGAAAGCCGTCAGCCGAGCGGAGAGAGATGATAGGTGGCAATTGAGCGCAATCATGAATAATAAGCAACGCGAACTTTTTCTTGTAGCACCTTCAATCAGCGAGGTATTCTTCATTCCTTCATTCACAGTGGCCAAGCGAAACAACCAGCCCTTGCCTTCATGCACGTGGCTGAAACGCCGGCCCGTTGGGAGCACTACCCCCGATCCCCCTTGACCGGCCAGGACATCGTGTTAAGGGGGAGACTGGAGTTGCCCTGAGGGCAGGACGACCTCACGCCTACCTTGGATCGACTGACCTCATCTTGCGCCGCACGCTCTACGATGCGGGGACACTTTGCAGGAAGGGCCGTTCAATCAGGCGTTAAAAGGCCATAAGTTCATCTACAAGCGTGCCAAGAATTGTGTTATAAAACATGATTAAATGAATTAACTGTAAAATAAGGTAGATAAAAGTTGGCGTGACGAAAGCGATGTTAACGCGCGAAGTAGCTAGACAGGTTGGATTTTGGCTCATGCTGCTCGGCGTCACCTTGCCGGCGTGGGGCAGCCCGGAAGAAGAATCCAGGCAGGTCTGGGAAACCAGTTTGAAGCCTGTTTACTTCGAGGGTCGTGCGATTATCGAGGGGGCAGCACAGCACATCATCGAACTGAAGGCGCCTCCAAGTGCGGAAGATCCCGCCCTTGTGCCCATTTCCATCCATACCAAGATCCCACAGACCGAGAACCAGTTTATTCGCAGCATCACCGTCCTTATCGACAAGAATCCCCTGCCATTGGTCGGCATCTTCGAGTTTACACCAGCGAGTGGGCGCGCAGACCTGGCGATGCGGATCCGCATTGACGATCGAACCTTTGTGCGAGCCATCGCAGAAATGAACACCGGCGAGTTATATATGGATGAACGCTTTGTCAGGGGTGTGGGGGGCTGCTCGGCACCACCCAGTAAAGACCTGGAAGGATCCATGGCGCGACTCGGCAAAATGAAACTTCAAACCTTGGATGAGCCAGAACAAGGGAAGCCGAATCTGACCCTGCTAATGATCAGTCACCCTAATATCACAGGGCTCGCAATGGATCAGATCAGGCGAAGTATACCGCCCCCCTATTTCATTAAGGAGTTCAAGGTCAACTTCGCCGGGCAGCCCGTCCTCAGCGCCAGGACAACCTTTGCCGTTAGCCAGGATCCAAGCTTCCGCTTTTTCTTTGTGCCCAACGAGGATGGTGAACTCACCGTTGAGGCGGTGGATACAAAGGACCAGCACTTCACCACGTCGTATAGCGTGCGATTCAAATCATAGAAATGTAAACAGCCCGGCTGCGGGCCGTTCGATGAGCTCACTGTTAACGATGGAGCCTCTGGACTTAGTATTGCTTCGCGACCGCACGGGTGGACGGAGCTGTCCAGCGGGCTTATTGATCCCCTTTCTCCTCAGGCTGTGCGGGCTCAGGTTGTATCTCTTCGCTCCGGGCGCCGATGAAACAACGCTTGTCACCGTCCGCTTCCGCTTTGCTGAGCTTCTCCTGTAGCTCTTCTCCATAGGGGTTATCCCGGAATAATCCTCCCCGCTCCCCTGGCATATTCTTAAATCTTGAAAACGTAATCGCCGCATCGTATTCATCAAACGTCAGATACGACGCTACCACGTCAAGACGACATGAGCATTGAAAAAGGGTCTCCACTGTCTGACCACCGTGTGCGTCCATGCATCGCAAAACATATTCCACTCGATCGACAGTAGGAAAGTCGTTAGCTAAAACGGCCGATGGAAAGAAGAAGGGGATGACGATGATCCACTTAACAACAGTCATTCAAATATCTCCCGTAAATCGCCATGGCTTGTTGGGCGCGGATATTAACAGATTTCTCACTCATCTTAACCTGGAAAATAAGGGCTTAATACGGCAAGGATACGTTCAACGGCCCCACGGTGCGCTCTCACCACCTGCCGAGCCTTCTCGCCAGCAAGGTTTCGGAGACTCGCATCAGAGAAGAGGCTCACAACCTTACTCGCAAGCTCTTCGGAATCGCTGACGATCCATGCCCCCTCCACCTCGAGCAACCACTGACTGATGTCCCTAAAGTTAAATACGTGTGGCCCCATCAACACCGGGATGCCGAGGCTAGCCGGCTCAAGCATATTGTGCCCGCCCGTGGGCACAAGGCTCCCGCCCACAAAGGCAATATCTGATGTCCCATAGAACGCGGGTAGATCGCCCAATGAATCCACGATAAAGACCTGTGTTTTCATGTCATAAGTGCTATCTTGACTCGCTTTCACCGTGGCGAAACCGCGCCTCTCGCATAGCCCGGCGACTCTTGCAAAGCGATCTTGGTGACGTGGGGCAATGATCAAAAGGGAGGAGGCGTGCTGAGCTAATATCTCCTCAAATGCATCAAGGATGATCAGCTCCTCACCTTCGTGGGTGCTGGCGGCAATCCACACGGGTCGATTGACCCCGAAAAAGCGTCGTAAGGATGCCGCTTGTTCTAAAAGTTCCGTTGGCACTTCATTATCAAATTTGGTACTACCGACGACCACAACCTTGCATGGATCCGCACCGAGCGATATAAACCGCTCTGCATCTTCGCGGCTCTGCGCCGCAATCGCACTAACATTTGATAGAGTCGTTCTTAAAAGGCTTGCAACGCGTTGATACCACAAAATAGATCGCTCCGAAATTCGCGCATTGACAAGGACAAGGGGAACTCCTCGCCGGTGACAGGCAGCAAAGAGATTCGGCCATAACTCAGTTTCCATCACCACGGCTAGCGCCGGCTGTATACGCTTTAAAAACCGCTCAACGGCGCTGGGGAAATCAAAAGGAAGGAATCGATGAACTGCATCATCCCCAAGGCGATGCTCAGCCTGTTTTGCGCCTGTTGGTGTCACTGTGGTCACAACGAACGGCCGCTCGGGATAACGCTCGCGTAATGCGTGTATCAAAGGTGTTGCAGCCTGCACTTCGCCAACGGAGGCAGCATGTACCCAGATCGTATGCTGACCGGGTGGGACAGCCGGTAGGAAGCCAAAACGCTCGGGCCAGCGCTGCCGAAAATGGGGATTGCGCAACCCGAGCCAGCCCACGTGTATCAACAGAAACGGGGAGGCCAAATACAGAATGAACGTGTAGAGGGATCTCAAGTCGAGCGAAAATTGCTTGCCACGTGTGTCGTTGCCAGGGGCCCAAATTGGCTACGCAAACGTAGCAAGCCTAAATCCCTCGGACGCTGGTCGTACGATGCAACACGGGATGCGCCTGATCAAGCCAGTCCAAGTAGTTGTTGACTCCGGCTTCCACATCCTTGAAGGGTTGTTGATAGCCTGCTTTCCGCAGATTTGTCATATCTGCTTCGGTGAAGGATTGATAGCAGCCACGTAACTTCTCGGGGAACGGGATATATCCGATCTCGCCATGACCGTGCCAGTGAATGATCGCTCGTGCCACATCATTAAAACTTCGACTTCGTCCAGTTCCCACATTAAAGATCCCACTTCGCTCCGGATGCTCCAGGAACCAGAGATTAACGGCTACGACATCGTCGACATAGATAAAATCGCGACGTTGCTCACCGTCGGCATACCCATTGGACCCTCTAAACAGCCGCATGCGCCCGCTTTTAAGCAATTGATTATTAAAATGATAGGCTACGCTGGCCATAGATCCTTTGTGCTGCTCCCGCGGGCCATAGACATTAAAGTAGCGCAAACCGACTACTTGATTTTTTCCATCGCCCAGAATGCGCCGCACATGCTGATCAAACAAAAACTTTGAGTAGCCATAAACGTTCAATGGTAACTCATAATCGCGCGACTCACGAAAGACTTGTCCCGCACCATAGACCGCAGCACTCGATGCATAGATAAATGGGATCCCTTTCTCTCGGCAATAAGCCAACAGCAGTTTCGAATACGCATAATTGTTTTGCATCATAAAGCACCCGTCCCGCTCCGTGGTGTCAGTGCAAGCACCCTGATGAAAGACTGCTACGATCCGATCGGGAAGATCGATGCCGAATTCGATCTGTTCCAGGAACGCGTCCCTATCCATATAATCCAGCAGCTCACAATCGGCTAGATTTTGGAATTTCGTGCCGTCTGTTAGATCATCCACAGCGATGACATCCCTGTGTCCCCGCTGGTTCAAAGCCTTCACGAGATTGCTTCCAATAAAGCCGGCTGCGCCGGTAACGACGATCATCAGAATTTGCCCTTGATCGCCCCGGCACGCCGCGCGGTATTAATGATGCGCGTGGTCGAAGCCCCTTCTGTTATTGGAATAATCACGATTTTGCCGCCGTTCCGTTTGATGCACTCGGCGCCGGCTACCTGGTTCGCCTCGTAGTCACCGCCTTTTACCAGGGCATCCGGCTTGATGCGACAAATCAGTCGCTCAGGCGTATCCTCGGAAAACGGCACGACCCAATCCACTGCCTCCAGTGCATCCAATACTGCCATGCGATGCTCCAGGGTAATGACCGGCCTATCCGGCCCCTTTAGATGTCGTACTGATGCATCATCATTGACAGCGACAATTAAGCGATCCCCGATCTTTCTCGCCTCAGTCAGATAACGAACATGCCCCGCATGCAGAAGATCGAAGCAGCCGTTTGTCATGACAATTGTTTCGCCGCGCAGCTTTGCTGTTTTGACCGCATCGACAAGTTCCTCCTCGGTTACAATACCCGTCCTGTACTCCTGGTGATCATGCAGAGCGGCATTAAGCTCTGCCGTCGTCACGCTTGCAGCCCCCAGCTTGCCGACAACTAGGCCAGCCGCCAGGTTAGCGAGTGCAGTCGCTTGAACCACGTCGTGTCGTGCTGCCAGGGCGGTGGCTAACACGCCGATAACGGTGTCGCCGGCCCCCGTTATGTCAAATACATCGCGTGCCCGCGTCGGCAAGTGCATGGCCTCATGCGCTTTTCGCATAAGCGTCATCCCACGCTCACCCTGGGTGACCAATAGCGCTTCAAGGTCGAGTGCATCCATCAGCCCCTCCCCCTTCTCGACGATATCCTCAGTGCCGTCACAGACCCCCACGACCGCTTCAAGCTCTTTCAGATTAGGTGTTAGTAAAGTCGCACCTTGGTACCGCGAAAAGTCCGTGCCCTTTGGATCCACCAACACCGGCTTGCCCGCATCCCGCGCGAGCCCGATGAAGTGATGCACACCCGTAAGGCTACCCTTCGCATAGTCTGAAAGCACCACGACATCAGTGTGACCAAGGTGATTGCGATAAGCTCCGACCAGAGCATCGGGCTCAACCAGGTGGAAGTCGCCCTCGTAATCGAGGCGGATAAGTTGCTGGTGTTGACTCAGGACTCGAAGTTTAGTGACTGTCGGAAAGCCTGCTAAGCGTACAAATTCGCACTTAACTCCCCGATCAGAGAGCTGTCGATGCAGCGTATCTGCCGCCTCATCGCTTCCGGTGACTCCCACTAGCGTTGCCTGTCCTCCTAGACTATTAATATTGAGCGCAACGTTGCCCGCCCCACCTGGGCGTTCCTCCGTATGTTGAATACGCACAATGGGTACAGGCGCCTCCGGGGAAATCCGTGTCGTTGCCCCATAGACATAGCGATCGAGAATAACGTCACCCACCACCAAGACGCGGGCAGAAGCAAAAGTATCAAGAGAAAAGCTCATTGGCTTGTTGGCATGTGGCCCTCGATGTAAATTAAACTCCCATTTGAACTGGCCATCTTACCACAAGTGCGATTCACACCATCGGAGGTCGATGCGTGAAACACCTATGCTGCCTTGGCATATGCTTGATGGCGGTGAGCCTAGCCCTTGCAAGTGACCCGCCCCCACAACCCTTTGAGGCGACCTATGCGCTGCAAAGGCACGGGGTCAAAGTCGGAGAGATGACCCGTACCCTTGCGGCTGCAGACAACGGTGAGTATATCTTCCAATCACTGAGTCAGACCACAGGTCTTGCCGCACTGTTCTATAAAGTGCGCGTCTTTGAAGAGACACGCTGGACCTACGCCGGGCACGAGATCCACCCATCGGCGTATCAATATCATCAATCTAGATGGAACAAAGTCCGCAATGTCAGCCTTGAATATGACTGGGTAACTCGTGAGATTAGAGGGACCAATGGAGATACGCCGTGGCAGCTACCGCTGCGACCCAACATATTCGACGAACTCCTATACCAGTACGTCCTGATGCAAGACCTTCAAGCCGGTAAGCGTAACCTATCCTATCAGATTGTTGCCGGCGGCATCATCAAAACCTACGATATTACACTGCTTGGTGAGGAGGTCATCGACACACCTGTTGGCAAGTTACGCACGCTCAAACTGCAGCGCCAAAAACCAGGTAGCCATCGCAAGACGACCGTGTGGTGTTCCACCAAATTGCACTATCTCGCGGTGCGCTTGGAACAGGTGGACGACGATGGGAAAGTATCAACGATCCTGATTGAAAAGCTGAGAGGACTGCACGTGCCGCTATCTGACGCACAAGAATAATGTCAAACGCGCATGCTGCCTCGGTAGAAATCTCAACTTTAGGAATTGACAGAAGTGCTGGTTTGCCGCCCTTTAAGGCGGGAATCGATTGGATCGTAACCCTTGTGGCTGGCAACAAGGCGATCGTGAGCAAGGAAAGGATGCGTAGTTACATTGCGGTAGCGATATACTTCTTTGGATCGACGGCCTTGCCATTGTGGAGCACCTCGAAATGCACATGCGCACCGATGGAACGCCCAGTGCTCCCCAGCACCGCAATCACCTGCCCCTTCCCCAC
>JAKEHO010000003.1 GCA_022614965.1 Gammaproteobacteria bacterium | reverse complement strand
TGACCGACAAGCTGAAAAGCTACGGCGCCGGGAGAAGAGAGGTCATGCCATCGACTATGCACTGCCGAGATCGCTACGCCAATAACCGAGCGGAAGCCTCGCACCGACAGATCCCCCTAAGCGACTGTCAGGTCAAGACGCGGGCCTTGCAGTTGTCGACTTAGAGACACAACGGGTGCCCCGCGTTGTTCCGCTTGGCGGTGATCCCTACGACGTCTTGATTCGGCCATACTACCAGCACCTCATCAAGCCTCGCGTCGGTGCTCGCACAGTGCCAAGAAGATAGACGCAGGGACAGTCCGGACAACGTAACGGCTATTGCGTGAAGCATAGCTTCATCATGAAAGAAGCATTGGTAACAAACCCCGCTTGGTAGCGGGCTAGATTCAAGCAGGTGGAGCTTGAATACGGCCAACAGTGCCTTCGCCAGCCTTTTCCGCTAACCTTTTACATCGCCGTAAGACGTGCGTGGGCGTTAAACGGTACAGAGATCCTCGGCCGTTCGCCCCAGTAGGCGCGAACGCTGTGCTGCAAATAGCTCGGGAAGAGTATCAACATCCCCGCCTCAGGTTTAATTGTAATTTCGGGTGGGAGTATCGCCGGAAAAAAGGACATCACTGATGCATTAACGGGATGACTGAGCTCAAGCAAACCACCGTTGCCACCATCGACGTGATCACCCGGATCGACATAATAGATGCCTGACCACGTCGACATCGGATGGCAATGGCTCGTATTGTAGTTTCCCTTCCGATTAACTGCGGCCCACCCGTAAAATTCAAACTCAAACTTGAAATTATCCGGGAGATTCAGCTTCGCCGTCGCGATATCCAGTGCCTTTTGAATATAATTGGACAGGGTATTAACGGCACTACCGCCCCACCGAAAGAAATCACCACTGGACTGCCAACCGCCCTGATTGCTCTTGGACTCCGAAGGTGTGCTTTTTTCCCTTTCCAGAATTAACTCCCTAAGACTGTCATTCAGTGACTCTACGTCAGGCAAGACATATTTAAGTATGGGGGTCGAAAATAGATGTTCCAATTCGGCATCTTTTGCCATATCCGCGATGGGATTATGTTTACTCTGAGACATGACTCCGGATCTTACTTTGGCTTCTGAAAAAAATCTCAGCTACTATTCCACCGGTTTCCTGTGCCGATTACGAGACGCCGCTATTGGCTCAAGCGAGGCCGAAGAACGCCGTACGGGGGAGTCACAAGAGCGTCGTACGGGCGAAGCCGAACGCCGGCGACGCTATTAGGCACCCGCGAGCCTCCCTCGGTGCCGTTATACCGCTCGGGGAAAAAGGTTAAACGTTAGCGCATCAATTGCCGAGCCCAAATCTTTCCCCTGAAGCAGCTCGGGCATCCGCGGCGTCTTCTCCTGGCACTTTCATTTCCGGTTCCAAAGGCAATCCTTTGGCCTGTTTGTCACGGATCTCCACGACCGTTTCCTCAAGGGCGACGAAGCGTTCCGGCGATGCGGGGTGTGTCCCGAGGTAACCCGTTTCTTGTATACTTGCAGGATGCGCTACCGCCATCCGGCGCCAGAAGCGCGGCGCTGCCTCTATATCACCGCCAGACAACGCCAGCATATACATGCCAACATAATCGGCTTCGGCCTCGAAATCCTTGCTGTAAGCATTTGCGCCAATCTGCGAGAAAAGACCTTGTGTATTGACCCCGGTAAGCACAGCAAGCGCTATGTCGAAAAATAACCCTACGGTTGCATTTGTTCGCCTAGCCGTCATGTGATTCATGGTGTTGTGCGCAAGCTCGTGCGCGATGACAAGCGACAGCTCCGTGTCGTCTTGCGCAAAGCGCATCATTCCAGTCGTGACAACGATCGTCGTCCCATCCGCAAACGCATTAACACCATCGTCTTCGACCAACAACAGCGGGTAATCACAGATGCGCACCGGGTTAATCGTGAGTGTCGCATTCTCTCCGTCTCGTCTGGTGATAAGAGTGACTGGAGCACCATCCTTGGTTTGTTCTTGCTGATAGCGATAGAGTTCCCTGGCAGCATCCTGACCAACGGGCGGCGGTACACCGTTCATCGAAACGATCTCATCCCCGACTTGCAGACCTGCCCCCGCCGCGGGTCCACCCTCGATAACCAACAACGCACGCATCTTGTCGTCCATGTGAAAGACAGAAGCCGCCGCCTCCTGTCTCTCCGGTGCAAACTCATGTTTACTGATAAATACCGCGCCGATGACCCACAGTGTATCGTCTTCGCACATGGGCACCGCCCCTTGCAGTACATTTCCACCCACGCGAAGAAGCCGTTCCTGGTTCTTCATCAACTCTTGCAGCGCGATCTCTTGTTGTTTCAGCGCCTCGCGCTTTACCGCTTCGTCATCGATAACCACACGCTTGGTGGTCGGTGCACACGCCGCAAGGATGAGAAATGCCGCGAGGGCAGAAAGCAGGTCGACTCGAATGGCAACAGTCATGATTTCCCAATCCCAACAGTGCGCCTAAACAGTTTTCGTTAAGGCTATTGTAAGTATAGAACGTCCTTGGGCCCACACGTCGGTGGGTTCCCTACAGCGCCTTCGCCAGCTTCCTATTGCTATTCTCATCGGGCTTGCCTCTAATCTGCTTCAGAGGCTTACCAGAGACCTAGTGGAGCACAAACAATACCACATATCACATAACACATAACGGCATTAACTCAGTGATTTTTATGAAATTACAACTAGTCGGTCGGGGAACCGCTCATCAGCTCGCAACAGACCCCCGCTCGCGATCGCCACATTGCGACGGAAAAGCCATGCGAGATTCCTAGGTCGTCGAGGAGTACGACATATGTACCGATCAGCAGCAATCGCATACCTGCTCATGCTCAGCTGGCCCAACCTGATGACGCTCGCCGATACCGAGTGCTCCGGTTTGGATTGTACCGAGGCTGCGGGCGGTGCCCAAAAGGCCGGGGAGGTAGATGTCACGATGGCGCAGCCCGATGCCTTGGCGCAATGCTGGCCTGAATCAACCAATCGAACCGAGGTCGGACCGTGCCTCGCTGCCAAGCAGGAAGTAGCCGATGCGGTACTGGCAGAGATCGTGAACGATGTTGAAAATCAGGCGCGTCGCCTTAACGAAACCTACTTCCCGCTCCGGAACACAATAAACGTGAGATCATCCGGATTTGAGGGATGATCACCCTCAACATGCTGCATACGCTGATGGCAAGCATCGGCCAGCGATCGGGCAACCTGACGCAGTTTCCCTTTGCGTGCTCGCTCCACAATCTCCCCGACGTGAAGGTTGTCGAAAAGACCATCGGTGGCTATTACAACCGTATCATGGGGCGCGAGTTTGACAGTTGAACCTACGTCTATATGCATGTCGGCCGTACCAATAAAGTTGGAAACCAGATGCCGATCCACATGATGCATCGCATTGGCTTCGTCCAGCAATCCTGCCTGGATAGCATAGCCAACCGGCGAATGAGAAATAGTCTGCAACTTGACCTTACCTTTCTGTCCCGTAACCAGGATCAGTGAATCGCCGACGTGATACGGCCGGAGACTGCCATTCTGGAGTTCAGCGGCAGCTAACGTCGTCGCCGCCCCCGTTCCGAGCGCGGTGACTGCTTGATTCGCGGATTCGATGCCGTTCAATATCGCTTCCCGCAGCTCAATGTTTTCCCGCTGCGCCGCTCGGATCGCGGAAGTCAGAGCATCAACTGCGAGTGCGGACGCTCGGGCACCATCCCGTAATCCACCGGCACCGTCCGCAATGACCAGCACCCCGGAAGCATCCCCAAACGGAATCAGCGCAGCTGCATCCTCATTAGGGGTCTCCCTGAGTGGGGAGCGTGACGAATAGACGATGGCCTCGCCTAAGGCGATTCGGAGCAGTTCGCCTTCGGTCATATCTGCTTCGACATATACTCTTGCAGCCTCGCGAGGTGATTGGTTCACAGTCCCATTCCGAGTCAATAAACCCGCTACAACGCCCAATCCATTGTTTCCAAGTATTCACGCAGCTGACCGGCAGTGCGAAACTTTTTAAGGATAAGTGAGCGCTTGAGCCCGCAACAAATCGCTTTTACTTCGGGTGATTGCTTAGCATAGTATTTTTGCCCGCCGACGGCGTCGTAAAAGATCCGGATCAGATTACAAACATCATCCTGGATATTCTCCGGTCTCGGTGCGCTCCAACGCAGCATATCAATCAGTTTTACCTCAAAACCGAGGCCATAGCGTCGAACAATCACATTATCGGTATGAAGGTCACCATGGTATTCACGCTGGTTGTGAATCATCCCAATACCGGTGGCCAGGGCGTGGAGTAGGTGAATCGCTTGAAAAGGGCTGAGGCGTTTACCGGGCTGGCGCGCTAAAAAGGTTGTGAGCAGTTCGCCTTCCACGTAGTCTGACACGAGAAATGTCAGCGGCCTCCGCCGAAACATAATCGTCTCCTGAGTATGATAGTGGATCAAAATGGGGCAATTACGGAGCTTGTGGAGCTTGTTAGCGTAGAAATTGATCGTACGGTCACGCGGATTCCGCTCTGGGAAAAAAAACTTTGCAGCCCGTTCGATCCCGGTCGAGAGCTCACGAATCTTATAGACCTCACCCTCCCAGCCGGTCCCTAGATGGGACACAACTTCGTACTTCCGAGCCAGGATCCGCCCAGGATGTAACGCAAACGTATCAGCCATTTTTCTATCCGTATGGGTTCGTCAGATAGCGATCGCGAGCATTTTCCCACCGCAAAATTATCGATGGCAAGCACAGACAAAGTATCACGCACAATTTAGCGGCGTTTAACGAGTCGACTGAGTTAATTAATTATTGACGACGCAGATGCGCTGGTTCTCCTCGATGAGTAAAATATTTGATGGGCACAAGGCCGCACGAAGGGGGTCGAGTTACTAAATGAAAATGACTTATATTTGTCTGATCGCTTCTCCAGGTAGGTTACTTGCCAGTTGCCGATTGGCTTCGCGGACCAAGTCAGCGTTGGGGCCACCCCTCGCTGGTTTCTCAAATTATAAACTAGCACATCATGGCTAGCCGCGCGGTGGTATGCAACATCAGTCTTCTTATTACCAAGCACACAGGAGAATTCCGAGATGGCGCGCATAATCAGAGGCAGATACACAGCTGAGCGCAACGATCCTTTCGTCGTTTTTCTTATTGGCATCCGCGTCAATAGCTTCTGGGCTATTCACAAATGGTATCCCACATTCAAGGCCATGCGCCCGATGCTGACGACGCTTTTCAAAAATCCCGAGAAGGGGTTACTTGGCACTCACACCTGGTTTTCCTGGCGCGAGCTCATGTTGGTACAGTACTGGCGCTCATTCGATGATTTGGAAAGGTTTGCGCGCGATTCGTCTGATCCCCATCTGTCCGCGTGGAAACGATTCAATCAGATGGTCGGCTCTGACGGCAGTGTGGGGATCTGGCATGAGACCTATCTAGTCCAAGCCAAGCAATATGAATGTGTCTACGGCAACATGCCGATATTTGGCTTAGCGCGTGCGACTAGACATGTCCCCGCAATTGGTGATCTGGAAACTGCCAGGCTGCGGCTTGGCGGTTACAGTAAACCAGCCATTCCATCCCCGGAAATACCGCGAGACTAAACTCCAAGGGCTAGCAATCGTCTGTTGAATTTGGCCTCTCATTATTGATGTGCGACCCAGAGACTCATAAGGTAGCGAATAGAGATCTCATGGGATTTTGGTATATTGTGAATCTAGCGCCGGGGGGCGCCTTCCGTCACAAGCTGAAACTTCCGGCATAAGCGCGAACCCTAAGGGAGGCCGAGCATGAAATCGCTAGGTGAGGATCCGTCCGCAACCGAAAACGAAATCGGCCGCGCGGTACAATCAGTCCGATCGGAAGTAGGCGCGACATTGCAATTGCATGCCGTCGTAAAGGAGTTCCAAGGGAAAATCGATGCCAGCGCGGCCAATAATATGCAGCAATCGGTTCTTGATGCGCATAGGTAATTCTGCATCGGAAGAAATGAAACCAAACCTTTATCAGACAATGACCGTTATGACCTTGGCGCTCTAGGATCTCCGCAGGTTGCTACCCATGAGCCTCTGGCATCAGGCAGGCACAGAAAGAGCAAATAAATGCCCATCAATGTAATCAAGCGGTTTCTTAAGCTGGAATCCGTTGGCGGTATCGTACTGATTGCTTCCGCGGTAGTTGCGATTGTTCTCGCTAATTCACCCTTGCAGGACATCTATCGAGCGCTACTCGATGTTCGAGTCGCGATAAGCGTCGGAGACCTCGCTATATCCAAACCCATTCTAATGTGGATCAACGAAGGTCTTATGGCCGTATTCTTTTTACTCGTCGGACTTGAAATAAAGCGCGAGGTTTTGGAAGGCGAAATGTCAAGTCCATCTCAGATCGTGCTGCCGGGATTAGCGGCGCTCGGAGGCATGATTATACCCGCATTGATCTACTTTACCTTCAATTGGGGTGATCCAATCGCACTAAGAGGTTGGGCGATCCCGACCGCAACGGATATTGCGTTTGCATTGGGCGTTCTCATGTTGCTGGGTAGCCGGGTGCCGATCGCGCTGAAAGTATTCCTGACGGCCATTGCTATCTTTGACGATCTTGGCGCGATTATCATTATCGGTCTTTTTTACTCCAGCGACCTTTCTCCCGCGATGCTTTGGTTGGCATCCATCCCGGTGGCATTTCTCATCGTGCTCAATCTGGCCGGTGTAACCCGTCTAACGCCCTACGTCCTTGCCGGGATTGCGATCTGGCTTTGCGTCGTTAAATCGGGTGTACACGCCACACTCGCGGGCGCACTATTAGGCTTGTTGATCCCATTGAAAACCAAGGACATTACGGAGATCTCCCCGCTCCGATACCTCGAGAATTCATTACACCCCTGGGTAGCCTATGGCGTACTCCCGTTGTTCGCATTCGCCAATGCAGGATTTTCGGTTGAGGGGATGAGCGCAGCGACCCTATTGCAGCCTATTCCACTGGGAATTGCCCTGGGGCTTTTCCTTGGTAAACAACTCGGTGTCTTCGGCTGCGCATGGGCTGCGAGCAGATTAGGTGTGGCGAGACTACCTGGTGATTCCAGTCCTCTCGCCGTGTATGGTGTTGCTATTCTCACTGGCATAGGTTTCACGATGAGCCTTTTTATTGGCACGCTTGCGTTTCCCGATCCAGAGTATGCCCCCGCAATACGAGTTGCTGTGCTTTCAGGTTCACTCTTTTCTGCGATCGTTGGCTATATCATCCTGGTAATTTCACTTCCGCCACAATCGACCTTTGAGGCCGACGAATAACACGCCACCATGGGCAGGCGTGATGATCTCAATGCCACAGGTGCAATCATTTAACCGATTGCAACAGAGCTGGCTTACCGAATGCGGGCCCGGCCGATCGTGTTAGCATCGGTTCCAAACCAAATCGCCCCAGTCGCCTTGTGATAATACATGTTCCGCACCGCTCCGCCACCGCTCTCAATTTCGGTAAGGCTGAAGAACGCTTCCTTGTTTGGATCGAACCCGACAAGCCGATTTGGGCTTCGACCTGTCTCGACAAACCATAGGCGGTCGCGATCATCGACGGTCATCCCATAGGGGCCAGCATTGCTACCGCCCGGAACCTGCCACTCCTTTACTTTGCCCATACCAGGATCCATTCGGCCAAGATAGCCTTCCGCGTAATCCACATACCAGATGGCTCCGTCTGAGGTCGCGGTAATCCGGCGAGGCCTGGCTGACTTGCGCGGAAGCGCAAGCTCTTGAAGTTCCATTGTATTAAGATTCACGGTCGCCAACTTAGCGCTACCGAACTCCGCAATCCACGGGCGATTGTCTAGAGCAATCACAATACCGTATGGCCGTGCACGGGCTGTCGGCACTGGAATTAGATCAACCTTGCCAGTCTCGCGCGTGAGCTTTCCAACAAAATTACCCCATTGGACGGTAAACCAAATATCGCCACCATGATCAATCACAAGCGTGTGAGGATCCTTTGCCGCAGGATCGGGCATTGGATATCTGCTGATTTGACCGCTTTGCGGATCCAACTTTCCAATGTAGGCCTTTTGATTCCCCGCGTACCACACATGGCCGTTTTCATCCACGACCAGGTTATGGGGGCCTGTACCCGAATCCAGATCAAATCGCTCGAATTCTCCGCTACTGGGATCGAAACTCGCCACATAATCGCCAGCCTGGCCGACAAACCATACGCGATTGTTGCCATCAACAAATGGATCTCGGGGCCGTGTGTTTTCCCAGGGCACATGCCACTCCATGATCTGCACCCCATCCATAGCAATAGCTACGGAATCGGTGGTCCAGATTAGAAACACGGGAACCACTATCGCGAAGTACCGCATAGGAAACTCCCTGGAAATTCGTAGTGACTTATTAACTAGGCCTCAATTTTCCCGCCAGCGGGGATTCATGATCACTTGTACAACCCCTATGCTAGCTACGTAAAGATTGGCGAGTGAGAACTAAGGTACTGCCGAGCTTATTCCTTTCCCTGAAGCTCCGGAGGCACGGGCAGAATGTTGAGATCGTGTCGGTACTCCAGGGTTTCAAAAGGGGTACCGGGCGGCGGCAACTGATCCGAAATCTGCCACTGCCCGTCCTTATCTTTCCATTTGTATAAGACAGTGGTTTCTGGCCTGCCTACGTTAGGTGCACTATTGAGTGTTTCCTTTGTCTGCCTGAGCCAGTGATCAGCGAGCTCGGGATGGAAGTAGAGGTATGCCACAACGATCCCCGCCAGTAGCACCATGACAATGACTAGTTTCACTCAAGCTTGCTCCGGAGCAGAGCCAGAATCAAGGGTTCGAAATATTTACTCATGTTGTATCGTGCGGCTCTCCGTAATGGCGGAATCGCAGATTGAAGAGACTTGCCGACTCATTTCCGCTGGACCATCGGCCCTAAGGGACGACCTCCTATCAAGTGCACGTGTACATGAAAAACTTCTTGGCCCCCATGGGCATTGCAGTTGAGGATGAGTCGGTAGCCGTCGTCTGCGATTCCCTCTTTTGCCGCCAGGTGTTTTGCCACCAACACCATATGCCCCACAAGCGCTTCGTCATCTTGGGTCAGATCATTCACCGTAGGGATAACTTTGTTAGGGACAACCAATATATGGACAGGAGCAACTGGATTAATGTCGCGAAACGCAGTGACGCGATCATCTCTGTACACGGTATCAGAAGGGATCTCTCCCCGAATTATCTTGGCGAATAAAGTCGGCAAATGTCCTTTCCTCTGTTCCCCTAAAACCCCTGCAATTGATCGGTGATAATCCCCTTATCCTCGAGCATTACCGGAATACTTGAATCCACTCGATAGATTGTCGTTCCGGTTTCTGTAATCAACGCGTCTTCAAGAGGCGAATCTACCAGACTGCCATCGACGTAGCGGACGTGCCCCTGTGCAATCTGCTCATTCAGCTGTTGCAACTTGTTCTTTGGAAGCTTCTTCACTGGTACCTTGGTCACAGGGCAGCAGAGAATTTCAAGCAGTTTCTTATCTACCGGCATCATCTTTGCTCCACGTCAATGTGTATCTTCTTCAGTAAACTTTATATTTTACTATTATGTCATCAACTGACGGATCAGTCGCCACAAGTGAGGTCTAATCTCAGCATTAAACACCTTTGCACCTCAAATACCATGCCAATGCCCTTAAATTCCGTATATGTCAGGTTTGGCTGCGTTGACCGATACGCCATTGCCTGAATAGTCCCAAACTCAGCGTTGCGAGCAAGTAAGAGATACCGGCCACGAGGATGATCATAGCGCCGGCCGGCAGATCGGGCTCATAGGACAGGCCCAGGCCTGCGCACGTAAACAAGGCCCCAAGTGCTATTGCTAGGATCATGATACGCCCTAATGAGCCCACATATTGAACAGCAATCGCAGCGGGAAGCGTTAGGAGCGCGATCACCAGGATCAATCCAACAACTTGAATGAGCAGCACCACCGTGAGCGCCAGCATGCACAGTAACAACAGGTAATAAAACTCGATATGCATTCCTCTTAGCCGGGCGAACTCCTCATCGAAGGAAGCGGCTAGAAACTGCCTGTAGAAAGCAACCACAGTCAGCGCGATTACTAAATCCACCCCCGCCATTAGCCACAATTGCTGCCGAGAGACCAACAGGATGTTGCCAAAAAGATAGCTCATCAGATCGATGTTGTAGCCTGGTGTCCGGGAGATAAAGATGATCCCGACGGCCATCCCTATGGCCCACAGTGCCCCAATCAGGGTATCTTCGTGCTGTTGCCATCGCAGCTTTACCCACCCGATGATCAACGCAGCCACAAGGGCTGCGATTAAAGCACCACCCATCGGGGCCGTATCGAGAAAATAAGCTACCCCCATACCACCGAGTACCGTGTGGGCTATACCACCCGCCAGGTAGCCGAGACGTGTTACGACAACGTAGGTCCCAACGATCCCGCAGCCGATGCTGGCCAGAAGGCCTGCCAACAATGCATATTGAAGGAAGGTATGGTCTACCAGAGCCCCCACGAAGCCGGTCATTCACACCCCCCGGGATCCTGCTTCATGCACATGGTCAATCATGCGCACATGGGGACCGTAGAGCTGTTCGATGATCTTGCCCGTAAGGGCGGAGGTCTCGTGACAGACTAGTGTTTGGTTAAGACAGGCAACGCGTGTTACATACTCAGAGATGAAGCCGATATCATGAGATACGACAATGATAGTCATGCGCTTGTTAAGTTCTTTAAGCAAATCGAATATATCTTCTTCAACACGCAGGTCAATGTTTGCCGTGGGTTCGTCGAGCATGAGGATCTTTGGTTCACAGGCCAGCGCCCGCGCAATGAGCACTCGCTGCAGTTGCCCACCGGACAAGCTGGCAAGGGAGCGAGCCTTGATGTCACTAATCTCGGCAGCATCCATCACTTCTTGTGCAACGATCCAATCGTGTCGCCGGTATCCACCAATAGCACGCGTGCTGCCGAGCCTGCCCAAAAGCACAGTATCCTCCACTGAGATCGGGAACTCTCTTGAAAATGACGCATACTGAGGACAATAGCCGATCATCGAACGTCCTTCCTGCGGCGACTTGTCCATAACGGAAACCCTGCCCGAGTCCGGAACAAGCAGCCCAAGTATGATCTTCAACAGCGTCGTCTTCCCCCCTGCGTTTGGACCCACGAGTCCGAGGAATTCACTTTGCTTAATTGCCAGATCAATGCGATCAAGGATGATACGATCCCCATAAGAAAAGGAAACATCATGTAGTTGAACAACGGATTTCATGACTACCTCATAGCATCCGCAAACGTCTTTGCAACAAATCGCATATTTTCAAGATAATCCTCAGCAAGAGGGTCAATCTGAACAATGTGGGCCCCAGTCGCATGGGCAACGGCTTGTGCTGTCGTTGCACTGATCTGTTTTTGGACAAAGATCACTGAAATATCCTCCGCCTCCGCTTGGTCAATTGCGTTTGCGAGCGATTTCGCACCCGGCTCCTTGCCTTCATTTTCGATGGCGATCTGCTCAAGACCATATGTATCCGCAAAATAATCCCAAGCAGGATGAAACACCATGAATCGCCGCGTCGTTACATTTGCGAATAAAGTTCGAATTTCTCGGTCGAGGTCATCAAGTTCGTGATCGAGGCGGGTATAGTTAGTTTCAAATTCCTCACGATGAGTAGGATCCAAAGCAACAAGCGTATCCTTGATATGGGCGGCCATGATTCGCATAAGTGGCGGGCTTGTCCATACATGCGGGTCCCTCTCCTCATGAATTGTTGTTACGTTAGAGCGCGATCCATTAATAAGGTGTGTTGGTCGAATTGGAATACCTTCACGACAATTTACGATGAGCATATCCTGATTAGTGGCAGCAATCCTGCCCATCCACACTTCTTCGAAGGGAATGCCAAGGCGGAAGTAAACCTGCGCGTTAGCCATGCGCACCATCTGCTTCGCTGTCGGCTCATACAACTCGGGAGTCTGGCCTGGACCCACCATGACAGATACATGTACTCTATCGCCACCAATTCGCTCAACAAAATATTTCTGTGGAAGCACACTTACAAAAACTACGATCGGCGACAAATCAGCCGCAACGGCGACCCCTGCGGATCCGAATTGAAAAACCAACAGTAAAACGAGTGCAGCAGTGTGCTTCACGTTTACCACTAACCTTCGGCTAACAGGCGATCGCAAGCCGGCCAGTTAAACCGTCATTGAAAGCGCAAACTTCCATCGTCACCCCGATACACTTGACGTGTCACCGCATTCCGAGCACAGACCCTTAATCTCAATTGTTGCCGAATCAACTTGAAAACCGAGTGTTTCGGCTTTTTTAGCGAGCAAGCGGGTGACGTCCGCGTCATCCATTTCAGCAACGGAACCGCAGTCGCGGCATATTAGAAACTGCCCGACGTGGGGACTAGCCGGCTCCCCGCAACCAACGAACGCGCTGAGCGATTTAATCCTGTGTACTAGGCCTTCTTTCTGAAGAAAGTCCAACGCGCGATAAACTGTAGGCGGCGCAGCACCTCTGTGCTCATCCCTTAACCTGTCGAGCACTTCGTAGGCCTTCACCGGTTCGTGCCGGCCCCAAATCAACTCGAGCACCCGCCGGCGCAGCTTGGTAAGGCGCAGGCCCCGTTGTGCACACCGCGCCTCTGCGGCCGACACCGCCCGATCAACACATTCATTGTGTTTATGAGCAGCCGTCTTAAACGGCATGAGTACGCGCTTCAATGGTTGGGTCCCCCTACACTGGCTCGCGATAGAAGTGTAATGTTATAACATAACGATCCCAGATCACAGTGTGAGGAGACACACGCGCGCCCTCCGTTCTGGCACGGGGGTCAGAAGGAGGATTCCGTGCGCAACGAAATCGGCTATTGACGCCGGTCTAAGATCATGGGCCAAGCCGCCCTGTTGCCGTCATTAAACCAAAGAGCTAGCTTGCAGATTTAACTATGCAATAGAATCAGAGGTCAGTGGCTCTCCGTCGCGATCTCCTTGCTAGGAGTCCGCAAGATCCATACGATGTTTAAGGCCTGCTCAACCATAACATTCAATCGGTCCCCTACCTCACCCATCGTTGTTCAACGGTTGATGCATCCATACCTCTGAGCAAACAGAAGCCCCTACATCAGCCGACGAAATGCAAATTAATGATAAGTGTGGGCGAAGCTTCGACACCGCATGTTGGCCTGCAACCATGCATATTCAAATAGGACAAATAGGATCAGTTACTCGTTAGATTTAAACTGGGGTGCTTGGCGAAACGAAAGTACGCGTGGTTATATTGAAGCCCTACAGGGCTACGATCGATGAAAAAAGTTTACAGTTCGCACGATAGTCTGTTCACCCATTATCTAAGGCAACTACTTGAGGAACAGGGTATAACCTGCCTAGTCAAGAATGAGCACCTTAGCGGCGCAGCCGGCGAACTTCCACCGATCGAGTGCTGGCCGGAGCTTTGGATCTTTGAGGATGGCCAGTATCAACGCGCGCATGAGATCGTCACATCGGTACTGTCAAGCGGTTTAACCGGACAGGTGGCTTGGACGTGCCCCGCATGCGGCGAGGAGCTTGAAGCGCAGTTCACTGCCTGTTGGAACTGTCAAACAAGTCGTCCCAACCACAAGTTTTAAGCCGACCTATCGAGCCCCGCCGACTCACGCGAGGCAACCTATTTTCAAGCGCTACGGCCTTCCCATGGTATTCACCGATATGCAAGCTACGTAGCCTACCCGCGCTACACAACTACCAACGAAGATCTATACTTAACTCGTTATTCATTACGAATAACAAAGGCTTGGTCAATGATGCGCAGACGCGTTTGCCCACCATTTTCAAGGCGAAGTGATGAAAATCTTGCCTAAAAAGTTTAGCGCCGCTGTCGCCGCATTTAAGCGGGGCGACTACGCCAGCGCGCTAAATGCCTTCAAGATATTAGGCGAGCAAGGCGAGATTACAGCGCAATACAACCTTGGTGTCGCGTACCACGAAGGTCTCGGAGTCCCCAAAGATAATTCCGAAGCGGTGAAGTGGTACCGCATAGCCGCTGAGCGAGGACACGCCAGGGCTCAGAACAATCTTGGCGCCGCATATGCTAAGGGCGAAGGCGTGATGCAGGATTACGTAGAAGCGGTAAAATGGTATCGGAAGGCCGCAGCGCAGGGATATGCACGGGCTCAAAACAATCTTGGAGAAGCATATGAGAGAGGTGAAGGGGTAGGCCGGAATTATACTCTAGCGGCGAAATGGTTTCGCAAGGCAGCCGACGAGAAATTTACTGAACCACAACGTCATCTCGGATACCTATACCAGACAGGCCGAGGAGTCCCGAAAGACTATGCAAAAGCTTATGCCTGGTATAGTGTTGCAGCTGAAGGCGGCAATGATGTGGCACAGCAAAACCGTGATCTTCTTGCAAAGAAGATGAGTCTCGCCGAGCTTGAACAAGGCAAAACATTAGCGAGACAGCTGGCCGCAAAATATCGCAAGAAATAGCATACTCGTTTTTCCATTAACCGCTTTGTACGAAAACTCTGACGGCCTCAAGCGCCGGAAGATCTTTCAACTACATCATTCGAGCATCGAAGGGCTAGTTTAGTGCGGATACGTAATCCCAGCACCACGTATCGACGACTCGCGCCTCAAGGTGCGCGTATAACGCCCAGGCTAGGATCACTGCAGAGGCGTAAGTCGATGATACGGGGCACCCTTGAAGCACCTGCGATAATAGTGCCATTACTGCGCCCAGTTACTCACCCATAAGGCTTGGAAATTGAGAAGGACGCTGAACGGAACCGATATTACCGTCCGTGCCATCGGTCTCGGTGCAATGCCGCTCTCTATCGAGGGACGCCCCAGCGAGGTTCAAGCCTTTGAAGTGATAAAGGTCTTTATTGAATGTGGAGGGGACTTCATCGATACAGCAAATGTATATTGCCTCGATAGTTCAGATATCGGACACAACGAGCGATTGATACACGATGCACTCACGAGGATCGGCAAACGTGACGCGGCAATAATTGCCACCAAGGGCGGCTTAATACGCCCTAAAGGCGCCTGGGAGGTTGATGCTCGAGGAGAGAAGCTAAGGGCGGCCTGCGAAAAGAGCCTGAAGGATCTAAAAACGGATGTCATCGCCCTGTACCAGCTGCACGCTTCGGACCCAAAGGTAGCACTAGCCGATTCCTTGGGAGAGCTAATCCGGCTAAAGGAAGAGGGCAAAATTCTACACATCGGCTTATCAAATATCGGGCCAGATGAACTGCAACTCGCACTACGTCACACGCCGATCGCTTCGGTGCAGAATCGCTGCCACCCATTTAAGAAAAGGGATCTTAAGAACGGAATGATAAGCATGTGCGAGAGAGAAGGTATTTCGTACATCCCTCACAGCCCAGTAGGCGGCCATTTCGGTCACAAGCGTTTACCGAAATATCCTCTGTTCCAGCGACTAGCAGGAAAATATCAAGCCTCCCCCTATTGCATCGCCCTGGCATGGCTACTCCATAAAGGCGACCACATCATTCCGATACCCGGAGCCAGCAAGGTTTCGAGCGTTAAAGATAGCGCAACGGCGGTAAAAGTCACCTTGGAACCAAAAGATATTGAAGATATTGACCGTATACCTGACGAATAAAAATTTTTGATTTCATTACAGGATAATACGGACTTATAGTCCTACCATTGGGATCAGTGTGTCCTTTTATCGTCGCTCACTCTTTTTTGCCGTCACCACAGCTTACCTAAAATGAAGACCAAAAAATAACCTCAAAAGCGTTTCACTGGAGGTATCGCATGCCAACCTTTGTAAAGGTGGCCAAAACAAACGACATTGGACCAGGTCAAAGCAAGCTTGTCGAAGTAGGTGATAAACAGATCGCGCTGTTTAATGTAAACGGTTCATTCTACGCGATTGATGACACGTGCTCGCACCAGGGAGGCCCGCTTTCAGAGGGCGAGCTTGACGATATAAAAGTAACGTGCCCTTGGCATGGGGCGATCTTCGACGTCACCACAGGTGACTCGCTTGGTCCGCCAGCGCCGACCAACGTGACAAGTTACAAGGTCCGTATAAAGGGAGCAGACGTCGAAATTGAAGTATAGGCAATCGGCTCATTTGAGGCGCCAAACCCTCTCAGACGCGTGTGCAGTTGAGCGCAGAATAAATCCGCGTAGTTTTCGTATGGCGCCGAATGACTGCTTGGATTCTGTCGTTATCCTTACTCGCCCCAATTGCGAGTCTTGCTTACTGATTCGAGGCCGGGGCAGAACGTGCAGTCGTTATAGATTTCGACACCAACCGGTAACCGAGCTCCGTCAATAGCACTACATTGACACTGGAAGCATATATCCTGCCACGGCGACGAAGCTCATCAATGAGCTCAGCATGTGCCTTTGCGCTGAGATAATAATAGTGCTCCCCCTCGATAAGCTGGTCGTTAATTCGTTTAAATGCGCGAAATGTAGTTCCTTTCACGCATCTATGGCGCTCGTCTGTCTCCTTAAAGGAGTAAACATGCACATCCGCGAGGCCGTCGAGATCGTATCTCATAGCTAAGTATCCAGAGCAAGCGCCGCCGATCGTGAATCCCTCAGCCGGTTGGCGAACGCTATCGGATTACGCGCCACTTACGAATGCTCCGAGGAATAAAGCTAAATAACCGGCTAGCCCAGCCTATCAATCACTTGCGGCCGACCCATGCCGTACCCTTGGGCATAATCAACCCCAATGGTCCGCAATTTTTCGAGTATCGCGTCGTTCTCGACAAATTCAGCAATTGTTTTCTTGCCCAACACATGACCAATCTCGTTAATTGAACTTACCATCGCGAAGTCCACAGGATCTTCCACAATATTTCTAACAAACGCGCCATCAATCTTGAGGAAGTCCACAGGAAGGTTCCTAAGGTAACCGAACGAGGACAGACCACTTCCAAAATCGTCCAGCGCAAACCAGCAACCGAGCTCTTTCAATGCCTTGATGAAACGCGTTGCACTCGAAAGATTGGCGATTGCCGCAGTCTCCGGAACTTCGAAGCCAATCTTCTCTGCCGGGATTTTTTGCTTATTTAGCTGCCGAATGATGAACTCCACAAAGTCTTCTTCCCCAAAAACGTGGCTCGATAAGTTGATGGAGCACAGATACAACCGTTCCAGATGTTCAGGATGGTTACTTAGCCACCTAAATGCTGTTCTAATGACCCAACGGTCGAGCGTCGTCGAGAGGTTATAGCGTTCAGCAGCTGGGAGGAAGGCCCCCGGTGGTACGATCCTCCCGTCTTCGTCTTCCATGCGGATCTGAAGTTCATAGTGCTCCCCCTCGACGTTGCCCTTGGCAATCGGTCTGATAGGCTGAAACACCAAGTGAAATCGGTCCTCCTCCAACGCTTGTTGGATCCGAGGCACCCACTGCAGTTCGCCGCGCTTTCTCGCGAGCTCAGAATCAGCCTCCTGATAGACATGAATACAATTTCGGCCAGCTTCTTTGGCTGCGAACAATGCAGCATCGGTCATACTCAATATATTAGTCATGCTTTCACTGGTTTTATTTATAGGGACCAATCCGATGCTCACACCGATGCTGAGATTTCTACCCTCCCAACCAAAGCGGAAATTCTGAATGATCTTTTGCAGCGCTTTGGCCAGCCGGCGTGCCTGGACGACGGAGCAATGCTCCAACAATACACCAAACTCATCGCCTCCCAGACGTGCCAGTGTGTCCCGGCTTCTCACCGTTCCCCTAAGAACCTCACCGAGTTGTCGAAGAAGCTCGTCTCCCGCGAGATGGCCACAGGTATCGTTAATAGTTTTGAACCGATCAAGATCAAGATACAAAAGAGCATGTTCAGTTTGATCCGCACGGCTGCTGTGCAATACACGTTTCAGCCGTCTTTCAAACTCCCGACGGTTCACGAGGCCCGTCAACACATCATGACTTGCCTGATAAGAGAGTTCTTCGGAAAGCTGGCGAGCTTCTGTCACGTCTTCGCCAGCAATCAGGATAACTATCGCACCAGCATCGTCTTTGCTCGCCCGGATTGCTTCTCTAACCCAGAGTCCAACCCGGTCCTTATGGACTGCCCTGATCTCGCGATGGTGTAACCGATCTGGCTCCTGCATTGCCTTTTCAAGAACTTGCTTTGTCGCCTCCCTGTCTTGTTCATGGATTATTTTAAAGATCGATTTGCCTACCAACTCATTGACTCTGTAACCAAGCTGTTCAGCGCCATGACGGTTAACCGTTAGTACGGTTCCACCGGGATCAACGGTAAAGCACATGCACGGATTTTCGTCATAGAGTGCTCGGTACTTTCTTTCACTCGCTCTTAATTCGATCTCGGCTTCCGTAGTTTCAGTTACGTCATTTCCAACCAACAAAAATCCAAGAAGAACTTTATCATCGTTCCATATCCCTGATATCTCGGCGTCGACAACGCTCCGTCTTCTGCTGTTTTGCGATGTCAACGTTACGTGAAATTCGCTCTTCTCGTCCTGTATACGCTTCAATATTTGCTTTTCGCGCGAGCAAAGCTGATTCTCTATGTGCTCTGTCGCCCGACCAAAGGTTTTCTTCGCTGCCTTATTTAGATATTGCACGCGAAACCGTAGATCGGTCGCCGCAATCAGCGCCTTATCGGCCGATCTAAGGACATTATCGAGAATGACCCGTTCACTCAAGATCGTTTTGGTTGAGCACATCCCCTCCTCCCTCAGAGATCCAATAGTACACGTTGATTCTCGTGCCTTCCCAGGCAAAACCACGCCCCCGTGGGCCTGCTGGTAGGGGGCCTACCCTGTACAGATCATCCCAATCCATTTCCTGCAGCTATGCAATGGCTAGCGGCTGCGGGTCCGGCCAACGGAAATTGCTTTTTTATAATATGGACTTACAAAGTATACAATCTTTTGCTGCGCTTTCAGCAACGCACACGCTAAGGCGCCGTGAAGTTATTAATGGTATAGCAAGGTCAGTTTATCCATGATTCGAAGGAGACATCGAGCTGATCGACACTTCCCAACATCCAGCCGTGCCATCGGCTTATATCGTGGCGATAACACACTGAGAGCGGTTCCAGGATTACCGTTGGCTGGTTGTTTATGCTTTAAAAACCGAAGCTGTGAGGGACCTTAGAACGTTTCGACGGGACCAACAAGCCTGCAAGCAGATCAATTCTGTGGCGCAGATTTTACCTATTCAAGCGATGTCGCGTGCCGAAATAGTCTATCCGTGATCTGATTCGTTTTCACCAGTTTGCACGCGGATTTGATCCAGTAGTTGGAAAACCTTTGCAAACCCAAACGCGAGGATTGCAACTATGAGTGATAGAAAGAACGCCCCTAGAAAGAATCCGCTTCCGATCTCGCTTTTCGAATAAAATGAGGCCACGAGCGATACCATAGAGCATACCGTGGCGAGAGCACCGAGAATGATCAAACCAGCGTTAGGGGGAAGTGTCATGGCATCCACGATGTCTCTATATAATAGTCGGCTTTTAAGAAACTATATAAAATGGCTACCTTAATCCTAGGAAATACCAAAGCAAACTCAGAAACTCGCATACTGTGAATTAGGTCACGATATTCGTCATCACAATGTGATATAAATCCCAAAATTGGCAATCAATACGGCTCTTGACGATTAAATGCCTTGGTACGACGTTAAGAACCATGCCCAAACTTAGAGAGATTTATTGCTGAGGGCCATCGGGTACTCGCTGGCGATGGCAACAACAATCGCCCGAGTTCTTCCTATCACTTCGTTCGCACGTGCCTAAGACGCGCTGCCACAAATGAGAGCCTATCAACAGTCGCTAGGCCGGCCTCGCGCAACCTTGCCGCCTGCGCCTTAGAGTTCAAGCGTCAATGGGGATCCCCCGCCGCGAATCAATGGAATGGCCCACGAACACGTGGGCATAATATACTGGGTACCGCTTGCGAATCATGGGAGATAAACCATTGGCAAATGTCCATAAGTTGCCAAAGGTGCGCGTTGATGAAATCTTGGATGTAAAGGGGCTTAATTGTCCTTTACCCATTTTGCGCACGAAGGCCGCGCTACTTCGGATTCAACCAGGAGAAGTGCTAGAAATTTTAGCGACAGATCCACATGCCGTTATTGACTTCCAGGGTTTTTGCGCGCAAACGGGTCACGAACTTCTGCATGTTAGTGAAACAGATGGTGTGTTCAAGTTCCTGATCCGCAAATCGGAGCATCCATGCTAAAACCGATTTTTATGGGATGCAACAAATCGATTCTTCGCTTCATCCCTTAGGCGATATACGATACTTTACGGGGTATGGCCGATAAATCCAAATGCCCGCGTGTCGGCTTATTTGTGACTTGTCTGGTCGATCTATTTCGCCCCATCGTTGGATTCGCCACGATCAAATTGCTAAAAGAAGCAAATTGCGTCGTCGAAGTACCGACGATGCAGACGTGTTGTGGGCAACCCGCATATAACAGTGGTGACGTTGCAAATAGCAAAGCCATCGCCCGCACGGTCATCAACACGTTTCGCGACTTTGACTATCTCATAGCCCCATCCGGCTCATGTATTGGAATGATCAAGCTCCATTACCTCGAATTGTTTAAGGCGGATCCAACATGGTATATGAAAGCCAAAGCGCTTTCTAAGAAAAGCTTCGAGATCCTAAGCTTTCTCAATGACGTGCTGAAGGTTCAGGTCCCCAGCGCACATTATGAAGGCATCGCGACCTATCACGATAGCTGCGCCGGCCTGCGCGAGTTATCTATTAAAGAACAGCCGAGGAACCTACTCGCTAAAGTCCAAGGGCTTCGCTTGCGAGAAATGAGAGAACCCCAAGTTTGCTGCGGATTCGGGGGCACATTCTGTGTTAAATATCCCGACATATCGGAACGCATGGTGACCGATAAAATAAAAGACATCCAGGCAACCGGCGCCGATACTCTTTTGTCAGGCGATATGGGCTGCCTCCTTAATATTGCCGGGCGCCTGAGCCGCCTCAACGTGCCCATTCGATGTTTTCATACAGTTGAGGTGCTTGCTGGCATGACCCACCAAAATGCAATTGGAGAAATCCTGTAAGCAGTGCACCCCACAAGCCAATCGTTTAAGAACAATGCGCGCCGTGCTCTCTCTGACGATAATTTGCAGCGCGCCCTTGCGCGTGCTAAGAGCGGATTTATTGACAAGCGCCTTACGGCTCTCTCCGAGTTACCGGAGTTTGATTGCCTCAGAGAACAAGCTAAGGAGATCAAAGATCACACGCTGGCTTATCTCGACTATTATCTCGAATGCTTTGAGGCCAAGGTGGAGTCCATCGGTGGTCACGTGCATTGGGGTCGTACTGCCGAAGAGGCATGCAATACGGTTGTGGGGATTTGCCAGGCAGCGGGCGCGAAGCTGGTCTCCAAGGGAAAGTCGATGGTCAGTGAGGAGATTGGACTTAACGACGCCTTGATTCGTGCAAACATTGAACCCGTAGAGACCGACCTAGGCGAGTATGTCCTACAACTGGCGAACGAGCCTCCTAGTCACATTATTGCCCCCGCGGTACACAAAACGCGCGAGCAGATTGCAGATCTCTTTGAGCAACATCACCAGCAATATAGTCATGTCGATAGGCGCCAGAGCGTTGCTGAACTCGTAAACGAAGCCCGCCTCGTTCTCAGGGAAAGGTTCCTGGCGGCCGATGTTGGAATTACAGGTGCCAACTTCCTTATCGCTGAAACCGGCTCGAGTGTCCTCGTGACTAACGAAGGGAACGGCGATTTAACGTGCACGCTTCCACGTGTTCACATCGTGACAGCCGGTATTGAGAAGGTCGTTCCAACCCTAGAGGATGCTACTGTTTTTCTGCGCATACTCGGAAGAAGCGCAACGGGTCAGGAAATGACTGCTTATACGACATTCAACACCGGGCCAAAACGGACGACTGATCTGGATGGTCCCGAACAATACCACGTTGTTTTAGTTGACAACGGGCGTACCGAGATGCTGGGAAACGAGTTCAGGGATATGCTGCGCTGCATACGTTGTGGGGCTTGTCTAAACCATTGCCCAGTATATGGCGCCATTGGTGGGCATGCCTACGGATGGGTGTACCCGGGACCGATGGGCGCGGTGCTAACGCCCGCAATGATCGGCCTCGAACTAGCCGGTGATCTACCGAATGCCTGTACATTGAATGGCCGATGTGAGTCCGTTTGCCCCGTCAAGATCCCGCTGACCCGTATGCTTCGTGCATTACGGGCACGCCAATTCAACCAAGAGTTAACAGCTAAGGCAAGCCGTTATGCGCTTTCCACTTGGGCTTTCTTTGCCAAGAAGCCACGCCTCTACCACGCTGTGACCCGTCTTGCGATGGCCTTACTCGGAGGACTTGGGGGGCATAAAGGGTGGATTAGATGGTTCCCTTTCGCAGGGGCCTGGACACGGAGCCGGGACTTCCCCGCACAACAGGCCCCAACATTCCAAAGTTGCTGGAAGACCATGAACAAGTTACATGACTAGCCCGCGTCAACACCTACTTGAGCAGATCCGTAACGCCCTCGGACGCGGCGAGCTGTCCGTGGCTGAAAAGGAGAGACTCAAAATAAGGCTACGAAGACCAGTGATTTATACTCAGCCCAAGTGGGAAACGCCTGATCAGATCCGGTTTGTTGATCGCCTGCGAGCCGCAGATGCTACTGTAGCAGCAATTGAAGTAATGCATGCACTTCCTGAGGCGCTCGCTCTCTACCTGCAACAACATCAACTTCCACCTGAACTTGTCATTGCGAATGACCCCGAGCTCACACGTCTTTCGTGGGGAAACGCCAAGATTCATATTGGGCCGAATCGCGCCCAGTACGCTGTCAGTTTAACAAAAGCCAATTACGGCATTGCAGAAACCGGGACCTTAGTTCTCCTCTCCTCTGTAAGCTCGCCCACCACACTCAACTTTCTGGCCGACCATCACATTGTGCTGATAGACCAGGAAAACGTGGTTACGCACATTGAAGACGTTTGGGACAGATTGCGGAAGGCACGAACAGCGCTGCCACGGACAATGAACCTCATTACCGGACCATCCCGTACCGCAGATATTGAGCAGACCATACAGCTCGGCGCTCATGGGCCGAGATATCTCCATGTTTTTTTGTTGAGAGCGGCACCGCGTTATTAGGAGAACCTCATGCAACGACTTAGACTCAAGCTTGGCTCGGTAGACTTGGAAGCGGAGCTACTCGATACGGCGACTGCAAAGGCTATCTACCGGCAAACTCCCTACAGCAGTTTAGCCAAAACGTGGGGGGAAGAAGTTTACTTTTCATTCCCCCTCGACGTATTGAAGGAACCCAATGCAAAAGATGTGGTAGAAGCGGGCGAACTTGCCTACTGGGTGGAAGGCCAATGCATTGCGATTGGATACGGAAAGACCCCCATATCGCGAGGTAACGAAATTCAACTGGTCGCAAAGACAAACATCTGGGGAAAGGCACTGGGCGATGTCAAGCAGTTAAGAGCAGTCAAAGACGGTGATCCGATCCAAGTGGAAAAAGGATAGGTGAATCAGTAACTGAAAAAAAATCGAACCGCAGCGCTGAGCTGCTTGTCACCACTGTAACACCTTCCGCAAAAAGGCAGCTGCATGCTGATTGATGCCCGGCACCTTGCTCTCTCTGGGTCCTGCGACATTCAACGACCGGATCCTGTGGCGTTCTAACCATCCTCGTATCCTCTGAGGCTCACACTGCCCGTCAAGGTCAACAACAAGATAAGGTCTACCCCAGTTCTTGGCGAACTCCACCGTAAGTGCTGTGCCGCCTTCCAGTTCCCCGCAGATCAGAATAAGACTCGCGTCGGAATCCCGCACGTTCCACTCATTTCGGCATTCGTACTCGATCGAGGCAGTTTCTCTAAGCGGATAACGTAATGGAATCATCCCATCCTCCGCCCTGCGGCCTTTTGGACACCATCCTCCACACGGAATATTGAGCTCCAAAGCAACGTCCAAGGCGGCGCGATCAACGCCCGTTTGCCCACCCGACACGATTGACTCCAACATGAACTTTTATTACGTGCTTGATCTCTACAGTCCCAGCAGCAAGTCTAGTCCCACTTGACGGCTGTATCCTTATCTCTATAGCCGAAATATTCAAATGGCTTGTCAAGGCCAACGCCTTGGAATGTCATTAACCAAGTGCGGGGCTCCCATCCCTGGCCTGATTGATGTCGGGTCGCTGCCGACGTTGCCAAGCGCCTCAATCCTGGAAAAAATGCCTAAAGACCACCCGGTAAACGGGGGAATCAAGCCAGAAATATAATCGAGCGGCACGTGTAGCTGTTATACTTTAAAAACATTTGTATCAACTGCTACCACACGAGGAGCGCCGTGATAAGGTGGTATTTGATTGCTGCACTACTGCTGCCCTGCCCGCAGGTCGACGCCCGGATGTATCAATGGCAGGACCCTAATACCGAAACGACCCAGCTTTCTGGGAGACCGCCATCCTGGTACAGGAGCGCCCAAGCTGGCCCGCGTGTTTTTGTATTTGAAAGCGGCAGGATTATCGACGATACGGCGGTCGTGGTGCCGGTTGAGCAGCGCGATGCATTGCGTCAACAAGCTTTAACAGAGGCTGGAGGCGATCAAGAGCGTGCCTTGGAACAAGCCCGCGCCTCAGCGAAGTTAGAGGCAGCTTTCGAAAGCAAGGGACCCCAGGCGGGTGAAGTTGAGGTGAGCACTGAGATAGAGGCGCCCAGCAAAGCGGAGCAAGCGGCCGATACCTCGGTCAGCAGCTCGATCGAAGCGCTGAAAGCGCTCATTTCAGCATGGGACAAGAGTCGGATCGAGGAGGCGAAAATGATCGTCGAGTCGCAGGACGTCAAGGCGCTAGACGGGCCACGGGCAGACGAGTCGGCGCCGCCGGCTTCTAGATGATGCGGGCTCGAACGATTCGAGGAAAGAGCTAGCTCCAACCCAGAAGTTCCTTCAAGTTATTAAAGAAACCGTTGCCCCTGTTGTTTTCCACGATCGACTTGAGCTGGAGAAGCGCTTTATTCTGTGGGTTGATCTGTAGCCCAATATTGATATACGCCTCGGCCTTCTCATAGCGATTTTGTGCTATCTCTGCCTCCGCTAAATACGCATAGCGTTCCGCAATATCGAGCATGCCTTGGCGCGCAATTTGATCGTTCGGATTGATTTCAAGAATCCGCGAATAGTAATAGTAGGCATTATCCTTTGGAGGAGACGTGAGCCTGTACTCCTCCAAGCTGCGCCTGCCAAGCCAAACCAGTGCGTTGATCACCTCAGGCGCAACGGATTTTGTGGCCAACATGCCAGGGCGCTGCGGTCCGTCCCCGGTGGGCGCCGTGCCGGCTGCATGATCAGGCGCATTTGCCATGTCGGGGGCCCCGCCAGAGCCAGCCACTCCCGACGGTAAGATCTCTGCCGGCGCCGGGGGTTCAACGGCTGCCGTTGTCGGAACGTCCTTGATCTTAATCGGATGTATTTCCAAGGACGACTCAACAACTTTCAGAATACCGTACCCGCCAAAGAATATAACCAACAGCACGCCGAGGAAATACCAGGAGCCCTTTATGCGAGGCGCTTTGGACAACTTGGACGACAACGCCACGTTTCCTGGATCCGTGATATCGAAATCGGGACTGGTGACCGGAGACAATGCCTTGATGGCCGATGCCTGAAGCTTCCTAATATACTTGTTCATGCTGGTCGCATCCCTGAATCGATCATTGCGATCCTTCGCGATCATTAAATTCAAAAGTGGCTGAAATTCCTCCAGCCCGGGTGGCAACCTAGGAATTGGGGCGAGTTTATGCTGGACGATGATGTCAATAACTGAGGGGGACTGATAGGGTTTCATGCCTGTCAGCATTTCATAAAAGATAATTCCTAGGCTATAGATATCTGCCCGCCCATCCACATCGAGCCCTTCAGCTTGCTCCGGACTTATATAATTCGGACTACCCAAGAACGTGCCCGTCGATGTAAGATCTTTATCGACATCGAGCTGCTTGGCAATTCCAAAGTCCGTCAAAAGCGGTGCCCCATCGCGTCTAAAAAGAATGTTTCCTGGCTTCACATCGCGATGAACGATTCCCTTTTTATGGGCGACTTCAAGCGCCGTACCGATCTTGAGAAGGATATCCAACGACTGACCGGGCGGAATGACCTGCGCCATTCGAGATTTTAGATCCCCTCCTTCAACGTATTCCATCGATAGATAAATGATGTCGTTAGCGACGGCAACATCGTAGATCGTGATGATATTCGGGTGGTTTAGCGCAGCGATCATGCGACCTTCGTCAAGGAAGCGCTCGATATGTTGCTCGGACTTTGCGCGGGCTGTATCCAGAACCTTTAGTACCGCCTGCCGACCCAGCGATTCCTGGATCGCAAGGTACGCCGTAGCCATACCGCCCTCACCAATCGGATGCAGGATTTTGTAACCCGGGATATTCATACACGGAGATTATAATCACCTGACCTATAATAATCGCCTGACTGACGGGACCTCAAGGTCCGGCATCCTACTTCCAACCCGAGGTCCAGGTGGATCAAGGGGCCCATCAGGTTTGCAATCAATAAACGTAGCTGCAACAATAGGCTACAAACAAAATGGCCAAGACAATGTCCTCTAGCACTAAACAGGGAGAAGATCGTAGACAGCGAACTCGCCAACTCATCGACAAGATGTTGGCACAACGCGAGCAATTAATGGCCTTACTGTGCGAGGTCTCCGGGGTTGAGCCTTTCGCTACCCAAAAGCCACTCTCAGAATTGCTGGAGGAGTTTTGTCAGGTACTCGTCGACTACATTGCATCGGGGCATTTCGGGCTCTATGAACGTATTGCCGTCGGCACAGAGCGCCGAAAGGCCGTAGTCAGGTTGGCTCAACAATCTTATGCCAAAATCGTTGACACAACCCAGGTTGCTCTCGACTTCAACGAGAAATACGACAACATGAAAGGCCGTGACGATCTGGAGATCTTGCAACCCGACTTGTGGCGGTTAGGCGAGGAGTTGGCGACTCGCGTCGAGCTAGAGGACAAACTGATCGAGTGCCTCATTGGAAGCGAGGGCAAGGCCGTACCCGAAAAACAACCTCACTAACCGCAAAGACACAAAGCGACCGCAACTAGCCCTCCTGACGGGCAGTATCGATTACCTCCCTTTTCGCATAAACATAATCCCCGTGGGAGACGTACAACAGGTCTGAAATTTTTCGCACAAAGTACTCTTCCTACTTATCGATATCGGCCTCAGCAAAAGCGACCTGCCATCCTAGCTCGACAATGTGTCTCCGTCAGCTCAATAATCGTCTGGAACATAGGGCTGAAACTGTATCATTTCTTGGAGGTCTTAATTGCTTGGCCGATGAGTGACGTAGGTCCCGTCCAAAAATTCATCAAAATAACTATCTATCATCGGGTGGTTTATCGGATCTTTCGACTCATCCGCTTCCAGGTTGCGCTCCGCCACATAAGTTTCATGCACGGCATTATGGACCAATACTCTATACCACGGCTTATCCTTTGGTGGTCGGGTCAGTGCCATCTGTTCGTACCATTCATCGGTTCCGTGAAAGATCGGATCGACATCGACGATCACTCCACGGTAATTGAACCGTTTGTGATTTACGAGCTGCCCTACTGAGAACTTGGCGCGAGCAATTCCCATTAAGTCACCTCATTGCAGCTGGCCACTCTTTGGTTATCATAACCGCAATTGCCATCGCGAAGAACCTCTATGAAAAACAGCGAACTTATCGCGCGCGATCTATCCGTACTGTGGCATCCTTGCACCCAGATGAAGGATCATGAGTTTTTACCTTTGATCCCCATACGTCGGGCTGAAGGCGTGTGGCTTGAGGACTTCGAGGGCCGGCGGTATATCGACGCCATCAGTTCTTGGTGGGTCAATCTGTTCGGCCACGCCAACCCCCGCATTAACGCAGCCATTCGTGAACAGCTTGGCGAGCTAGAACACACAATCCTAGCGGGCTTTTCGCATGAACCTGTGGTAGCCCTCTCCGAGCGGCTCGTTGCGCTGACACCTAAAGGATTATCTCGCTGTTTCTACGCAGACAACGGCTCGTCGGCTGTGGAGATTGCGCTAAAGATGAGCTTCCATTACTGGCGCAACTCTGGAAAATCGAAAAAAACCAAATTTATCTCACTTGAAAACAGCTACCACGGCGAGACACTCGGCGCGCTTGCTGTTGGCAACATCCCTCTCTACAAAGAAACATACGGACCCCTGTTAATGGAAACCATCACCGCCACCTCACCAGATTGTTTCTTCCGCGAGCAAGGCGAATCCTGGGCAGAGTACTCGCGTCGCAGTTTCAAATCCATGAAGACACTACTTGATCAGCATGCTGACGATGTCTGCGCGGTCATCATCGAACCGCTGGTGCAGTGTGCTGGAAAGATGCGGATGTACGATCCCGTCTATCTCACGTTGCTGCGAGAGGCCTGTGATCGCCACCATGTTCATCTCATTGCCGACGAGATCGCCGTTGGGTTCGGCCGCACAGGTACATTGTTCGCATGCGAACATGCCGGTATCACACCGGACTTTATGTGCCTCTCCAAGGGGTTAACGGGAGGATACCTGCCACTGTCTGTAACGCTCACCACGGACGCGGTGTATGAGGCTTTCTATGACGATTTTGAGAGGTCCACCGCCTTCCTACATTCCCACAGCTACACCGGAAATCCCCTCGGATGCCGCGCAGCGCTGGCCACCCTCGACATCTTCGAACAGGAGCCGGTGCTGGAGAACAACCTACAGCTTGCGAAGGCAATGCGGGACGCCACGGCACGTTTCGAGGATCACCCCCATGTCGCCGAGGTACGCCAGCACGGAATGATCCTGGCTATAGAGATGGTTGAAAATAAGCCGGCTCGCCTTGCCTACCCGTGGCAGGAACGCCGCGGCCTGCGTGTCTATCAATACGCGCTCGAAAAAGGTGTGCTGCTGCGGCCACTGGGCGATGTCATCTACCTTATGCCACCGTATGTGATCACACCGGAGGAGATTCGAACCATCGCAGCGATCGCGTACGAGGGCATCGACATCGCAACACGGCAGTAAGGATATGATGTCTTACCTGTGTACGGCAGGCTAATGACCCACGAAAATTCAGATCATCGAGCGCAGACGC
>JAKEHO010000106.1 GCA_022614965.1 Gammaproteobacteria bacterium | reverse complement strand
CACAACTGGAAATTGCGGGAACCGTCTGGATGACTTGGATTTGATCATCGCATCCCATCCTGTGCCATGGCTCATAATCTAACGCTGGTAACCGATAATACCAAGCACTTCCAACGGATTGACGGGCTTAAACTCGCGAATTGGGCGTAAATGGAAGTCGAGTCTGACCGTGTAGCAGCTGCTACCTTGATGAAATCAGCTGCGACCACTGCTTATCCGGGTAATACTTGTGGGTGCCACAGAGTCTGCCTCAATCTACTCGACACGATTTGCACCAATAATCTTGATGCATGAAATGTCCCTTACACTTGCTATGCGAATAGATCTTTGACCGGGATCGTCCACCCCGGCACCATATCTCCCCCCTCAAGCATATCGTTTTCAGCCAGGACCACAACATCCGTCAGAGAGCGATAAATGGTGACTGCGCGCTTGCGCGGATTGACTACGATGACCATTCGGGTTCCGGCCTCAAGCCAGTCGAAGACTTTGTCTTCCACTTCGGTATAGCTGTCGCCAGGCGAGACTACCTCAACCGCCAGATCAGGCGCACCCGGCCAGTAGCCTTCAACCTCCCCACTCTGTTCAACCCGTTCACGGCGAATAAATGCAACATCGGGGGCACGCACGTGATCAGGATTGGAAGCAAGCTTGAAGCCGGTCTCGGCCGCAAAGACAACACCGAGATTGTGTGCTCTGACATATTGGTCAAGGGGCGTTGTGACATTGATAACCACTCTTCCGTGTTTATATCCCGCTGGCGACATCTTTCTGAGTTCCCCTCTGATAAGCTCATATCTGAGTCCATCGTTTGGCATACGCAGCAGATCTTCTGCGGTTATAACCTGTGCTGTTGCCTGTTCTGGTATAGCCATCGAAGAAAACCCTCCCGCTTCCCACCATGGGCCGGGGAATTATTTAAAACGCTTTGTGAACACTCGCACCTCGCCCCGGAGAATTCTATCAAGGTTTGAGACATTATTCATTCCCGGATGTCGCTGCACTCCATCAGGCTACGCTGGCTCCACCGTTGTGTAGTGCAACGTCAAGCAATGACCCCTTTCGCCCCGCCCCTTCGTGTGGGAAGTCACCATCAAATATCAGCTGGGCAAGCTTCCCTTACCGGAGCCGCCGCGAGAGTTTGTGCCCGCGCAGCGGCTCGCGCACCGCATCGACTCGCTGCCGATCACTGAGCCTGCCGTGGGTCATCTAGCCACGCTCCCTGGACATCATCGGGATCCGTTCGATCGAATTCTCGTTTGCCAAGCCGTCGCAGAAGGCCTCATCATTCTCACGCCAGACGCCCAAATTCGACAGTATCCGATTCGAACTGCTTGGTGAGCGGTCAGGTCCGTTCGGTTCGTCGACATTCGTGAAATTAGGTTGCAGTACAGCACATCCAATGCTTTAACGGAGTCTGACCTGGGTAGACCCCATTCAACTCTGAGAGGATGGCTGAGCTGTCGCGGTTCAAATTTGAATACCGGCCAGTCTGACCCTGTGTGATCCCTGGCCTTCTACCTGCCGCTAGAGGTAAGGTAAAATTCGCGCTACACCCTCGTCCTAGGTTAATCACGCATGGCGAACATCTTACATCCCCAATACATAACCAATGAGGCCGGCGAGAAAACGGCTGTGATCCTGCCGATCGACGAGTTCCAAGAGCTGCTTGAGGACATCGACGATCTCGCCGCAGTGGCGGATCGGCGCAGCGAACCGACCGTGTCCCATGAAGCCTTGCTGGCCGCATTGAAATCCGATGGCTTCTTATCGGATTGAGTGGAAGCAATCCGCCCAAAAGGAATTGCGGCAACTCCCCAAAGATGTCCTCACCCGCGTTATTCAAGCCGTTGCGGCGCTAGCTGACAATCCTATGCCGCCGAGTTCCCGTAAACTCAGCGGAGCCGAGAAGATCTATCGCCTCCGAATAGGTGATTACCGTGTTATCTATTTCGTTCACGCCTATGTACTCGTCATCGAGATTGTTCGCGTCCGTCATCGCCGCGACGTATATCGCAAGCTGTTATAAACGAATAGAGTAAGTGGAGTCTGACCAAGTCTGACCCTATAAGATAAAGGGTGTCATTGCTTAATGTTACACAAAGTTATAACGTCCAGTTCCCGTGCAGAAGCTTGCCTTCCTTGGCCATGCCAGCGATGATGCCAAAGCACGGAGTGTGAAGTCAAGCAATGACCCTTTCTCCTGCACTCGTGTTGGGGTTGGTCCGGCAGCGCGTAACGACGTAGTCGCGCCATGCCGACTCACTTTGCCAGCGATAAGGGAATATTCGGGCTCATCGGATTGACGGTAACCTTTTGACGCGATGGCTCAATGACGAGGTCCATGTCTTCCATCGGAATAGCACCCAGCAATACCTGATTGCCAAAGACGAAGGCTCCCGTCACGCACTCCCGGCCCCGTAGAGTGCCTCGATAAACTCATCCGAAACTACTGCCTCTCAGAGTAAAATTCGTGGGGATCTCACAGGGTCTGACCTCATTAACCCCGAGTGTGACGTCAAGCAATGACCCCTTTCTGCTTTCATGGAGTCTGACCTAGTCTGACCCCGTTGATTCTTATCGATACCTTGCGATGGCTATGCTGCGTGACTACAATATGCGCTTATGGGTCATACAATTACGGTCCGTCTTACTAAAGAGCTGGCGGAATGGCTCGAGCAGCTGTCGGCCAACACCGGTGTTCCCCAGGGCAAGATCGTCAGAGAACAACTGGAAAAGGCGCGCTCGGCACGCACCAGCCAACCGTTCATGCGCCTCGCGGGAACCGTTCGCGGTCCAGCAAATCTGTCAGGTCGTAAGGGGTTCTCGCGGTCTTGAAAGGCATCGCGGATACCGGATTTCTAGTGGCATTCGCCAATCGAAACGATGCCCATCATGAGTGGGCCGTCCAGTTGGCCGAGCGCGTTACGGAACCTCTCCTTACCTGTGAGGCAGTGTTGGCCGAAGCAGGATTTCATCTGCAAGATATTGCGTTGGTTCTAGAGATGCTGCAGGAAGGGCTCATCTCCCTGGCGTTCGATTGTCAGGACCATCTACCGCAACTGCGAGTTCTGGCAAAGCGGTACAGCGATCGCAAGCCCGATCTCGCGGACCTTTGCCTGATTCGCATGAGCGAGCTGTATCCCCAGTACAGTGTGATCACCGTCGATCGAGCTGATTTTCGAGTCTATCGACGCAACAAGCGCGAAGCAATTCCACTCATCTGCCCACCAGAGCGTTGAAGCGGCCCTGCGATAAGAGTCTGGCCGTGTAAGACGCCAGGAACCAAGCGGTGAGCCTCCATTATTTACTTCGATTTACGAGCCCTAGAGCGTCGCGAAGTGACGCCGACACCATTGGCCAACCCCTGTAATAAGAAATCTGCTAATACAAAATTTGACCCCTTCTTTTCACGGGGTGCAAAGTCAAGCAATGACCCCCACCCTGAACCACCCAAAAACCACCTGGCCAACTAACCCTATGAAGTGTTGCTCTTCAAACTTGACACCAGCGATCACCCACACGTCTCCCTTGTTAGTCGATCTTGCTTTCTATACGCCAGAGGCGTATAATTACGTCAATGTTCACTTTCATCGAATCTTCCGCGTTCGAACAGGTTCGTCCGGTATACCTGGACGACGATGAGTATGCCGAACTTCATGATGCGAAACGCGGAGGCCGGTCAGGTGGTTCCTGGCTCGGGTGGCGTTCGGAAACTACGTTGGGCGAGGCCGGGTATGGGCAAGCGCGGCGGGCTACGAATCATCCATTTCATCCGGTACGAACCGAACGAATTCTGGATGCTAACGATGTATGCCAAGGCCAAGTACGACAATGTCCCTGCGCATACTTTGAAACAGTTGTTGGAGGCATTCCGAAATGAGTAAGAAGCTTACTGGAAAGGCGTTGGCCAAGTTCGAGGCCGAGCGTGACGTATGGCAAGAAGTCCTAGAAGGCGTACGAGAGATCAAAGCAGGCGGAGGCAAGCGTATGAAGGTGGAGCCAAAGTCTAGCGTCATCCGCGTCCGGCTGAAGAGTGGACTTTCCCAAGCACAGTTCGCAGCTGCCCTTGGCGTTTCGAAACGCACCCTAGAGCAGTGGGAGCAAGGCCGGCGGGAGCCCTCGGGTGCGGCACAAACTCTCTTAAAGATTGCGGAGCGCCATCCCGAAGTGTTGCTTGAGGTGGCAGCGTGATGCGCATGGCCTGTCCCCGCGATCAGGGGCCGAACAAACACTTCAACCGGAGGGTCATATATGGGATCCGACCAAAGTCTGACCCCAATTATACCCACTGCTCGATCTCTCGCCCAAGCAGTGCCAAGAATAGTTTGCGATCCACGTCATCCCGATAAATCGCCTCTCGAGCATTCCCTCTCGCCGTCAAATGGTATAGCGCACCTGGAAATTCCAACCGTAATTGCCTTGCCATGCCAGCGATGATGCCAAAGCACGGAGTGT